>DYOH01000126.1 GCA_020720625.1 Acetofilamentum sp.
TGTTTAGTACAGTTACAGCATTTTATAAAAATCAACGCTGGCAGGGTTTTTAGATTAGACTCATATATTTTTTTTAAATTTATGCTCCACTGTAAGTTATACTATCACCCGAAATTTCATCAGTCTGAAACCCAAAACCCAGCCTTTTTCCGGTTATGGTGAGCGATTTGCTTCTTTTATCCTGAATATGGGCCACGTTGGTAACTTTTACCTCCTCGTAAGGGGGCACAAATAAATCGAAATCCAAGCAATACAAAATGGCTGATTCTACAATCTGCTTAATGGTTTTTTCATCTATTAATGCATTTCCAAAATCGTTGTATAAAAAACCAAGCTGCCGTTTACCTTCCACAAAATAGTGATTATCTTTATTAACAAAAATGCGTCCGATTAAATACCCCAAATCATCGAAACGATTATATTTAAAAGAATCGGCCAAAAAATTGTAAATATTGATAATGCCGGAATAGCTGGCCATATTGTTAGACTGCACATAAGATATTTTCCAAACACCATGCTCTCTATCGAATTCAAATACATTAGAATGCATCTGAAAGATGAGTAAATCGCCGGCTACTTTTAATTCGGCGAAAAACGGACCACGATCTTTAAAACTAAGATGAATTTTTTCGTTCTCCAGTTTTAATTCCTCGTTATATTCGGTAACCAAACGGGCCAAAACTTTTTTCAGCATTTTAAAAGCTTCAAATGTTTTATCAAAAACCTGCTGTTTTACAAGCGATTTGGTGTACAAAATTTGTAAAATCTTCGTTTTAGCCTCATTCGTTTCCATTCTTACAATGTATTATTTTTTGTGTATCTAAAATATACAAGATTGATTAATTAGCAATGCTGTAATTACAAATTAGCAATTTTTTTTTGATGATCTTCGTTAAATTTTTTCAGACGTTCTTCTAAAATTGGCATCTGATGGAGACCAATTTGCGAAACACAAGCTCTAAGACCTTCTGTGCGTGTACTTCCTGTAAGACTAAGGGTTATGGCACTAATTCCGTAATAAAGCAAATGATTTAGCAGTTCGTTGCCGGTAAAACCCGGATATGAGAAGGTAAAATAGAAACCATCGGCTAGTTCTTCGTCTTCGTCGTATTCGTAAACCATGCTAAAACCATTCTCTTTGAAAAGTCTTTTCATAATTTTGGCTCTTTGGCCATATTCAAGCACATTTTCGGTTAGTTTCATTTCGCCGTTGTTTACAGCTTTAAGCATGGCAGCTAATCCATATTGTGCCGAATGGGTAGTGCCTGAGCTAAGGGCATAAATAGAACCATAAATCATGGAATATCCAAATTCGTCGGTTTTATAGTAACGCTTTAAATCCGGATATCGCCTATTGTAGAGATAATCGGAAATCACGATGGTTCCAACACGCTGTCCGGCATAATTAAAAAGCTTAGAGCTGGAAATCAGCAGTACATAATTCTCAGTGTACTTGGCCACGGTAGGCTGAAAAGGCGGTTCACCCGGAACAGTGTAATCTTTTCTAAAATCCATACCAAAGTAAGCAAGATCTTCAATCACAATTACATCGTATTTATCAGCCATTTCGCCAATAATTCTCAACTCGGTTTCGTTTAGGCTAATCCACGAAGGATTATTGGGATTTGAATACAGAATTGACGATGTTTTTCCTTTACTTAAAATCTGCTCGAGTTTGTTTCGTAATTTTTCGCCTCTATAATCATACAAATCAATACTTTCCCATTCATGTCCGATTACTTTGCAAATTTGTTTATGTACCGGAAATCCTGGGTCGAGAAAAAGGGTTCCTTCTTTGCTTTTGTCAGTTCGGTTTGCAACCAGAAATGTGGCAAAAGAGCCTTGCATGCTCCCCACCGATGGCAAACATCCACGTTCGTCCACTTCAATATCTATAAATAGCTTAACAAAACGTTTTAGTTCACGTTTTAAATCGGCCACTCCTTCTATCATCGGATATTTTGATGCCACTCCCCTTTTTAGCGCTTCAATTTCGGCGTTGATACCAATTTCGGGAGCCGGAAGCCCGGGTACGCCCATTTCCATACGCATATATTTCTGGCCACTCTCTTTTTCGATGATATTTACCAGTTTTACAATTTCTCTAATCGAAGCTGAATCGAAATCGGGTAAACCGCTTTCACTGATTTTTGCACTTACAATCTTAGGATCGATAGGTGTATTACTAAATATCATTTTTATACTGTTTTAAAGGTTTTTGTTTTAATTTATAACTACAATTATACAAAAACTTTACAATTTTACAATTTTTAGCCTTATGTTTTACGATTTGTTTTTTAAACAAAAAAGCCTTTGGCAAAAAACCAAAGGCTAATAATAGTTCAGATTAACGGTTCTAAATTATGCAAATTTGGGTTTAAGTTCAGTAAGCCATTCATTTAGTCTTTCATCAGTTACATCGCTCAGATTATCATCGTCGATAGGTAATCCGGGGAATTTATTGTCTATCACGCCAAATGAATTGATGTGTTCAAAATCGGAAAATTTAGAAACCGGCACTTCGCCAACAAGTTTTCCGTTCTGATTTTTGATGATTGGAGCTAAATGTCCTAAAGCATCCAAAAAATTATCTTCGTACATGATATGATTTCCCAAGGCAACAATTGCTATAGTTTTATTATTGAAATCGTATCCCGTAAGTTTGGGAAGAAACATATCCCATCCAATTTTTTTATATTGTGCGTCCCAATGATCTCGTCCGACTGTAGAAATACCAAAAATGATATTTTCGAATTTATCCATTGATTCCGGATTTGTTTTTTCATCAATCAAATGAAGTTCTGCGTCGGATCCTAATTTTTGAGCCACCATTTTTATTACTTTTTCTGTGCTCCCTTTGGCAGGTGCATAGAAAATTCCAATTTTTTTCATAAAATATCTTATTTAATTTATATTTTAATTTTCGAACACGTTTGCAAAATTACAATTTTTTACTGTTTTCCAAATAAAACTGCGCTGTTTTAAAGCTACTTTTCTTTATTTTACTCATTTATTGTCAACAAATTTAAAAAGATTTAAAGTTATCAATCTAAATGAGTCGAAATATAATTTTTTTAAACATAAATACGGAATTTTTGCCAATTTAAATTCTCTGGTTATTGTATATTCTGCAATTTTAAGCGCAAA
Source organism: Acetofilamentum sp. (assembly GCA_020720625.1). GTDB lineage: Bacteria > Bacteroidota > Bacteroidia > Bacteroidales > DYOH01 > DYOH01. The sequence goes on from DYOH01000126.1 coordinate 3,148, forward strand.
AAACAGAATTTGCTACTGCTATTTCAAAATAAAAATTAAATAGGCATCAACATAAATATCTATAAATCTGTTATATAAATTCGAATAAAAAAATTTGCAATCAAATAATAGTCTCATAAAAATTTGGATTGGCGCTATATTTATACAAAAAATTGAAAATGCAAGCATACCGAAAACCAACATTTTATAGCAGTTATAATTTTAAAAAGATACCACAAGTAGAAGCGCGTTTATCTAAAGACGAAATTTTTGCCATTGAGGTAATAAGTAAAATTTTGCCCTTCAAAACAAACAACTACATTGTAGACCAATTAATTAATTGGGAAAATGTACCCAACGATCCTATGTATATTCTCAATTTTCCGCAGCGCGAAATGTTGAGCGAAGCACATTTTAAACGCATGGCCGATGCTATTCTTGCAAATCAGTCGGATAAAGAACTCGATTTTCTGGCAAATCAAATAAGAATGCAGTTAAACCCGCATCCGGGAGGCCAAATGGAACTAAATGTGCCATCGCTAAACGGAAAAAGAATTGAAGGTTTGCAACATAAATATGCCGAAACGGTGCTCAGTTTTGCCACCTATGCCCAAACATGCCATGCGCATTGCACTTTTTGCTTTCGCTGGCCGCAGTTTGTGCAAATGGATGGATATAAGTTTGCCATCGACGAAGCTCGCTTAATGTTGGAATACCTTAAAGTGCACACCGAAGTTACTGATGTTTTATTTACAGGTGGCGACTCATTGTTTATGACTGCCGACCAACTTTCTATTTATATTGATGCCATTTTGGATGCTAATCTGGAGCATATTCGAAATATTCGTTTTGGCACTAAAACACTTAGCTATTGGCCATACAGATTTATTAGTCAGTTTGATGCTGAAAACACGCTCGAAATTTTTCAGAAAATTATTCGACATGGAAAGCATGTAGCTTTTATGGCACATTTTAATCATGCCATTGAGCTTAGTACACCTATTGTAAAAGATGCATTGATAAAAATTCGCAATACAGGTGCCGAGATTCGCTCTCAATCGCCTGTAATGAAACATATTAACGACACAAGCGACATTTGGGCCGACTTATGGAAAGAACAGGTTCGATTGGGAATTATACCCTATTATATGTTTGTAGCCCGCGACACAGGGGCGCACGACTATTTTTCGCTGCCACTTAACCGTACTTTTCAAATTTTTAATGAGGCTTATAAAAAAGTGAGTGGAATTACACGCTCAGTGCGTGGACCGGTTATGTCGGCAGGCCCCGGAAAAGTTCATATTACGGGTATTAGCGAGATTATGGGCGAAAAGGTATTTAATCTAACTTTTGTGCAAGGAAGAAATCCCGATTGGGTAAACAAGCCCTTTTACGCAAAATTTGACGAAGAAGCCGACTGGCTCGAGGGTTTAAAACCGGCTTTTGGCGAGAAAGAATTTTTCTACGAGAAGGAGTATAAAAAAATAATGAATGAAGCCGATAAGTTACTTATTCATAGTTAAGCGTATTAAAAATCGGCACTGAACAATGCATTTTGAGATTTTTTTTTCTTAAAATCTTTGGATATTTGCTATTTTTGTCAAAATTTTAAAAAAATGGAAAATTTTCTGCCACTTCTATTTGTAATCTCAGTGCTCATGGGTTTATCGCTTTTGGGCTTAGGGCTGCAAACATTTTTCAGTAGCAAAAAAAAATTCCCCGAAACACACATCGGCCACAACAAAGAAATGCGAAAACGGGGAATATATTGCTCTAAAACTCAGCAAAAAATGATTGATAAAGGCATTATGAAAGGTCAGAATTTTGATGCTTCTCAATATAATTGCTGCGGTGATAATTGTGCCGTGTAGTTTTGGAAATTTCCTTGTTTTATGTACTAGTTGCTTATTGCTGGGAATTATTTGTAATATGTGGTAATACATAGTAATACATAGTAATGCGTTGTAATACCTTGTAATACCTTGTAATGCATTGGTTTTTCAATGATTTTTAATGTAATACAAATAAGAACATTTAGAACAAGTTCATTTCAACCATTTAGCCTTTAAACAATTTACCAATAACACATTGCATGAAAAATTTCTGGATAAATAAACCGCTTCTGGGCATGATACATTTGCAGGCTTTACCCGGAAGTCCACTTTCAAAATTACGTATAGCCCAAATTTACGATAAAGCTGCTTTTGAGTTAGAAGTATACCAAAAATCGGGCGTAAGCGGTATTATAATCGAAAATATGCACGATGTTCCTTATCAAAACAGGGTTTGCGATGCAGCTACTTTGGCAGGTATGACAAGTATTTGCACACTCTTGCGCTTGCAAACCGATTTGCCCATGGGTATTCAGATTCTGGCAGGCGCCAATAAAGAAGCACTGGCTGCTGCTTTGGCTGCAAATCTTAATTTTATTCGTGCCGAAGGATTTGTTTTCGCTCATTTGGCCGACGAAGGTCCTATGAATGCCGATGCTCCCGAATTATTAAGATATCGAAAAAATATCGGTGCCGAACACATCAAAATTTTTACCGATATCAAGAAAAAACACGCTTCGCACGCCATTACTGCCGATGTTTCTATTGAGGATACTGCAAAAGCTGCCGAGTTTTTTCTCTCCGATGGGCTCATTGTTACCGGAAAATCTACCGGAATGCAACCCGAAACGGATGAACTAAAAAAAGTAAAAACGAGTGTTAAATTGCCTGTTTGGATTGGTTCGGGCATGACTGACGCTAATTTTGAAAGCTTTTTTCATTTGGCCGATGGTTTTATTGTTGGCTCTTGGTTTAAAGTAAACGGAGATTGGAAACGCAATGTTGACGAAGACAAAGTAAAATACTTGGTAACATTAAGAAATATACTGATGGAAAATAATCCACTTAAGGAGTAAACATTACCTAAAAACCCGGATTTACAGAAATTATCGTATGAAACGATCTCTGCAAAACCGGGTTTATACTTTCAAAAGTGCTGGCTCAAAGCCTGCATTTGACTAATCTTCTTGTAGTTGACTTTTTTCGTCGCTTTTGTTCGAAAATTTCTGATAAATCGAATCAATCAGGCTTTTATATTTATCTACAATTACTTTTCGTTTTAATTTTAATGTAGGCGAAAGCTCTCCGCTAAAAGGTGTCCATTCATCGGGTACCAGCTTAAATTTTTTAATTTGCTCAAAAGTGGCTAGCTTGGTATTTAACTTCTTAATTTCCTGCTGAATGGCATCTAAAACAGTGTTATTCTCTATCAATTCTTTAATATCCTGAAATGAGATTTTGTTCTTTTGAGCCCAATTCTTTAGTACTTCGAAATTTGGTGAAATGATGGCCGAAGCAAATTTCTCGTTTTCTCCCACAATCATAATTTGGTTTATAAATTGCGATTGTTTGAAAAGATTTTCGATGGCTTGTGGTGCGATATATTTTCCGTTCGACATTTTAAAAATCTCTTTTTTACGGTCGGTAATGCGCAAATATTTACCTTCTTCCAGTCGTCCGATATCACCGGTATGAAACCAACCGTCTTGGTCTATTACTTCGCGGGTTTTCTCGTCATCTTTATAATATCCGAGCATGAGATTAGGACCTTTGCTGAGAATTTCGCCATCGTCGGCAATTTTTACTTCCACATTTTCCATTAAAGTGCCTACAGTACCAAGGCGCATAGCCCCATTTTTCCAGTAATTTACGGCAATAATGGGCGAAGTTTCGGTAAGGCCATATCCTTCGAAAACGGGCATACCTGCTGCCCAGAAAATACGAGCCAAACGCTCTACCAGCGCGGAACCACCACTGCCGATAAAACTAAGATTCTGGCTTAATGCATCGCGCCATTTGGTAAATACCAGTTTGTCGGCAATTTTAAGCTTTGCCCTGTAAACGGCCGAATTATTTCCGTCCGGATTAAAATTTTCGGCCAAATTCAATGCCCAAAAGAAAATAGATTTTTTTACTCCAGTAAGGTTGTTGGCCTTTTGCATAATTTTATCGTAAACTGCTTCTAGTAAGCGTGGTACAGTAGCAAAACCATCTACTTGCAATTCGTTTACATTTACGGCCACTTTTCCTACATTCTCGGCATAATATATCAAAAGTCCTTTTATCTGAAACTGGTAGTTGGCAATTCGCTCGTAAACATGCGAAAGCGGAAGAAAGCTCAGGGCTTTATGTTTCTCGTTAAGATGTTGGCGATTGGCTGCACTAACAGCATTAGATGCAAGATTTTGGTGCGATAGCATTACCCCCTTAGATAAGCCCGTGGTGCCCGATGTATAAATAATAGAAGCTAAATCGGTTTCGGCAACAGATGTTTTTATTTCTTGCAGTTTAGTGGCTAGTTTTTCTTGATTCTGTTTGCCTAATTCTACCAATTGCATCCAGTTTTTTGTGCCTTCTATTTCGCTAATGGTATAAATATATTCTATTTGTGGAATTTTTTCTACAATAGGCAGCAATTTTTTATACAGTGCATTATCGCCAATAATAAGCATTTTTGCATCCGAATGCCTAAGCACATAATCGTAGTCACTCTCGCTTAGCGTTGTATAAATGGGCACATGCACCATGCCTACCTGCAAAATACCCATGTCGAAAAAGTTCCATTCCGGTCGATTGGCCGTAATGGTTGCAATTTTGTCGCCTTTTTCAAAATTCAATGAGAGTAATGCATAACTTACTAAATTCGAATAATTTACGTATTCTTCGGTAGAAAATGTTTTCCAATCTTTATCGTACTTAAATCCAAGAGCCGGTTTTCCGGGAAAATTTACTCGAAAGTTTTCCAGAATGTCGAATACACGTTTAATCTCCATTATTAAGGTTTTTTAGGTTTATTTCAGTTTTATAAAAAAATTCGACGAAAATACAAATATATTCGAAAAAGCTAAATTATTTACATTGAATTAATATTTCACCATAAAAAAAAATCCGTTGAAATGCTTAAGCTATTGTAAGATTACGATATAGCTATTCATAATTTCAAAATAACAGAAATTCAGCGGATTAAAAATAAGAATTATTTGTTACTAACAAAATGAAATAGTGAAATAAATGTGAAAATTTGTTGAAAATGCAACTAAAAATAGAGAGATAATCGGAGAAATTATTTTCACTAAGTGCATGGCCGTTCAATGCATTTCTATTATTTAGGAGCTGCTGAAAAAGTATTTAGTTCAATAAAGAGTGCATAGTAACAAATAGTGCAAAAATCAAAAGCATAATATTTATTTTCAGTTAGGTATATTTTTCAATGAATAATTTGAAAATATGCTGAATTGGGTTGGTATATTGAGACAATGAGTAGCCGTAGCATTTATGCTACGGAATGCATGAATATATTATAATATGGGGCTTTAGCCAAAAATTTATTGATATTTTTTAGGCTAAAGCCGATTATTGATGTCAAATTTTACCGTAGCATAAATGCTACGGCTAATTAGGGTCTACTGAAAAACTTAAATAGCATGAATTTGAAATAGAATTTACGAAATT
>DYOH01000127.1 GCA_020720625.1 Acetofilamentum sp.
TACAGCATTTTATAAAAATCAACGCTGGCAGGGTTTTTAGACTAGACTCATAAATGCATCTAATTTAAACATCCTTTTTTAAAGATTTGCGCTTGTCTAAAATCTTAAATTGTCGAAAATGACTAAGGAAATTAAACTACTTAAGCTATATTACGGCTTTTTTATTATTGGTTTTAGCGTTTTTATGCTGGGCTCCGTTATCTGGAATGTAAATAAGGAGAATAATTCTGCCCTAGAGTTTGCCATTATTGAAGCAAATGCAACCTATAACAAAGATTTGCTTTATCGACGATGGGCATCTATGCATGGTGGTGTTTACGTGCCAATTACACAAAATACCCCACCAAATACGGCTTTGACTTTTGTTGAAGAAAGGGATATTATTAGCACATCAGGAAAAAAGTATACTTTGGTAAATCCTGCCTATATGACTCGCCAAGTGCACGAAATGGGCGAACTACAATATGGAGTTAAAGGCCATATCACCAGTTTAAAACCTATTCGCGAACTCAATAAACCCGACAAATGGGAATATAAGGCACTTCAATTATTTGAGAGCGGACTGAAAGATTATCATAGTCTGGAAATGATTGACGGAAAACCATACTTGCGCCAAATTAATGCAATGACGACCGAAAAAAATTGTTTAATATGTCATTCCCATCAAGGCTACAAAGAAGGTGATATCAGAGGAGGCATTAGCGTTTCGGTACCTATGGAAAAGTATATGAAAGTGGCTACTCAAAAAAATAAATTAGTAAGCTTTACTTATTTAGCTATCTATTTATTTGTTTTGACGTTAAGTGGTCTGGCATTTAGGCAATATATTGATGAGCTGAGAGATAGAAATCGTATTGCCCAAAAAATTGAAGAAACCAAAACGCTTCTGCAAAAACAAAACCAAGAGTATTCGGCTTTGAATGAAGAATACAAATCGCAAAAGGTAAAGCCGAGGATGGAAATCTGCTTAAAACTGCTTTTTTACATAATTTGTCGCACGAAATTCGTACACCCCTAAATGCCATTTGCGGATTTTCTAATATGTTGAATAATAACGAGCTAACTGAAATGAGGAAAACTGAGTTTGCTTATATCATCCAAAACAGTAGTAATCAGTTACTTTCTATTGTTAACGATATACTTACCGTTTCGGCTTTAGAAACTAATCAAGAAGTTCTTGTTTCCGAAAAGATCGACCTGGATGAGATGTTTCTTTCTATTTACGAATTTTACAGTTCCAGATGCCTTGCAAAGGATATAAAACTTGAGCTTAATATTGGTAATAAATCTGGGCAAACATATATTTTTTCCGATAAAACCAAGCTCAACCAGATAGTATCTAATTTACTGAATAATGCAGTGAAATTTACATACCAGGGCAGTATTTCATTTGGCTTTGATTTGCTTACTCCATTAAAAGGACAGAAAACAAGCATTCTTAAAGGATTTGTTATAGATACTGGCATCGGAATAGCACCTGAACATCATAGCATCATTTTCGACAGATTTCGACAGGCAGATATTTCTATTAGTCAGCAATATGGCGGTACCGGACTTGGCTTATCCATTACAAAAGGTTTTATCGAACTCTTGGACGGAAATATCGAAGTTGAGTCTGCTTTGAATGTAGGCAGCAAATTTATGTTTGATATTCCTGTAGAACTTTTGCCTAATAACCTTATGCAGCAACCTGAAATATTGCCCGTTATAGAAAAGCAACTTTTCAATAATAAGAGCATTTTGGTGGCAGAGGATGAACCCTATAACTATAAGCTAATAGAAGAGATTTTCTGTAAGTATCCGGTAAGCTTGGTGCACGCCCGCAATAGGAAAGAAGCAGTTAATCATTGTTTGAATAATAATTGAGTCTAGTCTAAAAACCCTGCCAGCGTTGATTTTTATAAAATGCTGTAACTGTACTAAACAGTTTATAAGTCAATTAAGAAAACGCCGGCAGGGGTATAATCATTTTTTCAATCTTTTTAGACTGAACTCATAATTGTTTTGACCTGGTACTGATGGACATAAAAATGCCGGTGATGGATGGCTTAGAAGCCGCCCGGCTGATTAAACAGTTTCGACCTGCTCTTCCAATTATTGCGCAGTCTGCATACTCTTCTGAAACTGAAATTAAGCAATTTACAGGCATTTTCGATGATTTTTTGTGCAAACCAATTACCGAGAGTGCTTTGATTGAAAAAGTGTTGTTTTATATCTCCGACAGGGCTTAATTTGTTTTTTTCTTACTGGCTAATTGGTACAAGTATCTGCTTAATATATAGATGTGAGATAGTATGGTATTAAATAATCCGTAATGCTTTTGCATTATGCGAAACCTTTCTTTTAAGCCGGGTATCATGGTTCGGCTGGTTTGCCCACCCACCATAAATCGCGACATGATGATGCCTGTATTACAATTGCTTTGGCTTTTTTTTAAAATGCTTACACACCAATCGAAATCGGCTGAATATCGATAGCCTAGATTATAGCGGGGCGACAGGCTCCTCTTTACCATAAATGCCTGATGACTAACAAGCATTCCGTGCATAAAATCTTTGTATCTTAATTGGCTTGGGGGGCGTAGTCTGCGCAGTTCCATTAATTGGTAGTTTTCGTCGATTAGAAAGGTATCCCCATATATTACATCTGCTGTGTTGCATTTTTGCATACATTGGCTTAGGGCATGCTCGTTGTGAAGAAGGTCGCCTGCATTTATAAACAGTAAATATTCACCCTTTGCAACTGCCATACCCTTGTTCATAGCGTCGTAAAGTCCTTTATCTGGTTCAGAAATAAAATAGCTTATGTTTGTAAGGTATTTACTAATAATTGCTACTGTATTATCCTTGGATTTTCCGTCTATTACTATAATTTCTTTTGATGGATACTCCTGTTGTATGAGATTTTGCAGGGTTGCTTCAATATGTTTTTCGGCCTGATAGGTAACAACTATTAAACTAATAAGCTTTGTTTCCATGAATCAGGTGTTTGTAAATTTCGTTGTAGCGAAGGGCTATTTCGCGGGCATTGTAGTTTATTTCGGCATTTATGCGGGCATTGTGCGATAATTGTTTTGCCGATGCTTCAAAAAGTGTCCAGTAAATTCCCATCGCCAAATCATCCACCGATTTGAAACTTGCCAGATATCCGTCTTCTTCGTGATGTATCATTTCTGTTAATCCGGCGTTATCGAATGCTACTACCGGCAATCCGCAAGCATGCGATTCAACTACTGTATTGGGTAAATTGTCTTCAAGCGATGGAATTACAAAAATATCGGCCATCTGATAGATATCTACCATTTGATTTACATCTTTAATTACTGATAAATCGTAGGTTGCAAATGGCATGGCGCTTCTGAATTCTGTTGTTGACTTTCCGAAAATCACCAAGGCAATATCGTCGGAGATTTGCCTGTTTTTTAATAAATGAAGTGCGCGCAGAAAATAATCCAGTCCTTTTCTCTTATCGCTTATATTCATTGCTCCAAAGAGTATTAGCTTTTTTTCCGGGGGCAAATGATATTTTTCACGCAGCGCAAGTTTATCTCCAGGCTTAAATAAATTCAGGTCTATTGGGTTTTCAATATGATCAATGTCAAAATTGCGCAGCAAAACACTTTCATGAGCTATTTGCTTTAGCCAATTGCTCGGGCTCACAAATGTCCATCCTGCCTTAGCGTAAAGCCGCTCTTTTCGCCGGAATATAGTTGTAGATTTATCGTTTTCCTTTTCGCCTTTGATAAACGGACAATGACCGCACTCACTCATAAAGGCATTGCATTCATTGGCGTAATGGCATCCGCCGGTAAAGGCCCACATGTCGTGCATTGTCCATACTACTTTTTTGCCGCTGCGCAAAATCTTTCTTAAACTGCCAATGGATAGAAAGCCTTGATTAAACCAATGCAAATGAATGATATCTGCTTGCTTAAAATGTTTATTTTTTACTATATTTTCGCCAGTATTCGATGTGGAAAATGCAAATCGAAATTCGGGGTTTATTTCGTAGGGCAGAAACATTAGCTTTTCCAAAGCTAGCCGATATAAGTTAAGTTTTTTCTTTAATTCGGTTTGTGTTGTGGAAAAAATATAATCTAATTGTGTCGTTTTTTCTTGCACCAACATATAACTATCCATTCCGGCACTGCGCTGTGCCTGCACCAGCCGCAAAGCTGCCACTGATGCGCCGCCTATGGTATCCGATTTATTTACATGAAGTATTTTCATTACTCAGTTTTATTGCTAATTATGGCAAATAAGGCTCTTTTATCAATTTTACCGGTTTCAAAAACTTTTCCATTCACATTTTTTTCAATAAATACTGCCCAACTCTCAGGGCTCCAAAAGTTTATATGGCCATTCCACGTATCTACTCTTCCATTGGGAACGGTAATAATTAGTGTGCTGTTTGCACGCATTCTCTTTTGCAGATTTTGTATGGCTAAATCCGGATGTAGCAAATGCTCCAGTACTTCCGTACAAAAAATCACATCGAATTGTTCTGAAGGCGTTTCGTATAAATTATATACTTTTAGCCTTGCTTCGGGCAATCTTTCGGCTGTTATATCCAGCGCCGATTGCGCTACTTCAAAACCCCAAATACTTTGTGGCTTGTATTTTTCTTTTAGATATATCAGCAAAGTGCCACTTCCGCAGCCTACATCGGCCCATTCTTTGCTATTTAAATCAAGGTTTCTTTGCACTAGCTCGTCGATTAGGAGGGTATAAAATTCTTTATACTCCGCACTGTCCCATATTTGCTTATTTTTTACGCTTTTCCAGTATTTATCTGCACTTTCAACCGAATTGTATGCAATTGGGTCAATTATATCTTCTCTTTTGAGTAAGTTGATGTCAACACCGAAACGATTAATAAACTTTCTGATTTTCTTTAGTGTTCTTTCTAAATTGGTCATATATTTCTGTAAAATGTACCAAATTTAGTGATTATTGCAGCTAGTGAAAATTTTCTGAGGTTTTTTTTATCAAATAAATTGTGTTTATTTTTTTAAATACTTGATTTATAATGAATAAATTTATTTTGATTTGTTATTCGTGAGATGAAATTTTTATGTAATTCAGAAAATATCGTCGGAATTTCTTCGTTTTTTACTCTTGTATAACCCTATTCGTTTGGGTTATATTTACGAAAAGATGGTAAATTTTGGCTGTATAAACATTTCTCGTACATCGATAAGAAATTAATCATTCAGCTTACTCAATTTATACACAATATTTTAATCTAAAAAAAACCTTGATACATTTTATTGCATCAAGGTTTTTATGCTAAAACTGAAGCTTTATCGAAAATTGTATATTTCGTCCGGCTCCCGAAATGCCGCTGCTGTATGGGCGATATCTTTGATTGCTGATATTTTCCATACCGGCATTAAAACTAAAATAGTTGCTAAGCTGATAGCTAATCTTGGTATTCAGAGTGTACCAACCAGGTGCATAGGTGTTTCCATTTGCATCCTGGGCATAAATTTCCGTTTTGTCGCGTTCTTCCAATGCCAAATTTTCATGACTTTTCTCTGCCTGAAATTGAAGATAGATGATATAGTGTAATTTGTTGTGCATGAAACCTGTGCGCACAGTACCAAAGAAGGGGGGGGCATGTCGGAGTGTACTCTTACCGCCATCGTCCATGGTTTCGGTGCCTTGCTGAAAGTTCATATCGCCCGAAAATTCAAATCCTTGGGGCAACTGCAAATCCCATCCTCCCTGAATACCCCAGACCTGAGCCTCTGATGCATTCTGTAAGGCCTGTATTTCGCTTAGTTCGCCAAAATATAGAATGCTATCCAGGCCGTTGAGCGAATATGGCCGCCGTACAATGGCATTTTTCAGGTTTGTTCTATAAATGCTTGCATCAACTTTTAGGTGCTCAACTAATAAGAGTGCCGACGATAAATCTATTTGAATTGCATATTCGGGTTTTAAATCTGGATTGGGCATCACTACCTTGCCCGGTTCTGAATCGAATATTTTTCCCATATCATCTATATTTGGCGCTCTAAATGCGCTTGATAAGTTGGTCGATATGCTCCATTGTGGTGTGGGTTTGTAAACAAAGCCCATGTTTCCGGTACTTGCATTATTTTCTAAGTGGCTTTGCGCAAATGGCAATGGATAGAATGCATGATTGTTGCTAAAATCAGCATTTATTAGATAATAATTATATCTCAATCCGCATTGCATTAGCCATTTGGGTGCAATACGCCAATCTATTGCACCATATATGGCTGCCGACTGCCAATCCGATTGCGGGTAGCGTGCTGCAATTGCTTTTTGTTCTAACGAAAGTATATTCTCTGATATCCCTTTGGGCTTTACTATATTAAGGATATACTCTATACCGTAATATAAATGCAGATTTCTGAAATCTTTTTTTAGATCAATGTGCACTGAATAAGCGTCTACTGTTTCGGTTTGTGTGTTTTGCCAAAAATCTCCGAAATTGCGGTCTATACGGCTTTCCTCAAAGTTTTGAACTGCGAGTCGCATGCTAAATTTGTTGTAAAATACTGTGGATTTTGTATGATGGATGGTAAGCATATTCATCATCCAAATTTGTGGACCATAGTTCCATACACCATAACGCGGAAGCCCGTTTTTGGTTCGGTTGTGCCTGTCGTAGCGACCATAGTCGGATGTTTCCGAATAGTGAAAGGCATATTGGAAATCCCAATGCTGGTTTGGCGCAAACCTAAGTTTTTGCATCAGATTTTGTTGTCTGTAGCCTGATGGAATTTGCAGAAGTGGATCATTTTGTGAAATAATGTGGTCTATAGAATCTATCAGTTGCACGTAATAGGGTTTGAGATAATCATCCGGGCCTTGTTTTCCCTGACGTAAATGATCAAAATCCCAACTGCTGAAACTACTAACTATAGCCCATCTTTTCCATCCCACACTAATATCTGTATGTACTGTTTTTTCGCTGTTTGCTGATGAATAGCGCACTATTGAATGGCCGGTGATAATGGCATCGCCACTTAAGGAGAATTGTGATGGAATGGTACTAAAACTCATTACTCCACCAATGGCATCGCTGCCGTATATTACGGAACCATTGCCAAGCAATATCTCGGTATTTTCGACGGTAAAGGGGTCGATGTTGATAACCTGTTGTAGATTGCCTGCCCGGAAAATGGCATTGTTCATTCTTACACCATCTATACTGTAGAGCAAACGGTTGGCTGCAAATCCCCTTATCATTGGACTTCCGCCCCCCTGCTGGCTTTTTTGTATAAAAACTCGTCCAGAAATACCTAGCAAATCGGCACTGGTTTGTGGATTTTGAAGTTTAACATCTTCGGCTGGTATGCTGAGTATTTTATAGGGTACCGAACTGCTTTTTTGCCGGAAGCGGCTTCCTGAAACTACAATCTCATCCAGATTCAGAACTCTTATGCTGAGGTAAATACTGTCTTTAATTGCAAGTAAATCGGTATAAGTAATAAACAATGGTTCGTAACCCTTAGCATTTATTTCTATTAGGCCGGCTGTTTGAAGTTGGGTTATATCGGTCATTCCTTTGGCGTTGGTACTTATCACTATGCTCTGGTTTTGATTCATCAATAAAGCCCTTTCTATTGCCATACCACTTTCTCTGTCTTTAATGGTAACTATTTGTGCATGAACACTTAGGTTTGCTAAAAGCAAAAGCAACAACATTTTTAGTGTTTTCATTCTAAATTACATGTGTATAAATGTGATGTTGATAAAAAATATTTTTAGTTGGATGAAGTATTGCCCTTAGCTGCGTGGTGGTGGAATATTTGGCGGAAAGTTGCGGAAGATGCACATTTCCGGGCTTATTGGGTAAGATAGTATGCTTTGTTTTGCAAAATGCGACATTTCTGTATCATAATCCAAAATCATGGTAATCATAAGTTTTAATAATATTAGCCTGAAAGTATTTTTTTGTTGCGATGTAAGTGGTTGTTGCACAAGAATCTCTGCCAACAAATTATTTATCTTTGTTTCGCGACTATCGAACCAGCATTGAAGTATATTGCTGTCTTTGGTTTCGATTATTTGTGCAACATCGTACATGCGTTGTTCAAATAAAAATTCGGCATCGTGTTCCCATTTTAGCCGTATTTTTGCTTCTTGTTTCGTGAATTTCAGCCATATTAATTCATTTTCCGGAAAATCTCTACGCAACATGGTCCCAACAACTGCTTTTATTTGCTGTTTTTCGAGTGGAAGCCATACATAAGCAACAAATACCGGCATCAGCAGTACGCTTAAGAACAGCAAAGCGCTATGGGCTTGTTTTTTGATGCGTAATTTTTTGTGGCTGCTCACTATCATTCGATTTTTTTGTTGCTATTTTTTTTACTCTGGTAAAGATATAATTTTTGGATAGTATTTCAACACAGGCAAGAAGATGAAGTGCCTTGCGGCAGTCAGAATGCACTTTCGAACAAGCAAAAGTTGGAAAATGCTTGTAAGAATGTTGGGGGCTAAATTTGATGGAGCTGTGTACAATTTTAAAAACAATAATGAGTCTAGTCTAAAAACCCTGCCAGCGTTGATTTTTATAAAATGCT
>DYOH01000128.1 GCA_020720625.1 Acetofilamentum sp.
AAATGCTGTAACTGTACTAAACAGTTTATAAGTCAATTAAGAAAACGCTGGCAGTGGTATAATCATTTTTTCAATCTTTTTAGACTGAACTCATTAATAGCCAAATATATTTTAAAGTATAAAAACTTCGGACTTTTCTATTTTAGCTACGCCATAATTCTAATCCCGTTTTTATTTACTAATGGCATCCTAACAGGCTCATTTATAGCGCAAGTAGTGGTATGGTACAATCCTTTGCACAATCTGAATATCAGAATCTATACTATACCCAAAGAAGATAGTGTTTATGGGTTTTTCCTCATATTATTGAGTATATCGCTGTATGAGAGAAAGTTATCAAAAAATTGTTTGTAGGCCGCTTAACATAATAAGTGAGCTCTGGATGCAAAATTCAGAATTATATTTATATGGTGCAAGAATAAATAAAAACAGATATTTTAGTTATGATAAATGATAATATGTAAAATAAATTAAGTTATGTGTAAAATTATATTATTTAAGTTTATTGCATAGAATTTTTGGCTAAGATTTGAAAGATTTAAGATTAAATCACTCAGCCTAATAAGTACTTATAAATTAGTATTTTACAAAAATGTATTATAAAATTATAATAATCAATACAATTTAACTTAATGTATAATACGTCTAGTTATCAGCAATAAACTATTGATTATTAAAGGTATATCGTGTATTATTTTTATTTAGCCATACCGCTGCTTAACATAATACATCGAATTATAGTAAAATATCCGACAAGTGTTCGAACAATTTATGGGAATAAATGAATAATAAGGCCTAGAATATCTGGTGTATATGGCTTAACTTATTAATTTTCAGCACAAAATAGATATATAGCTAGAGTATAAAATTCAATATAATTATCTCGTTTTCGGGTTTAAGCAGTGGCATTCAAAAAGGAAAACGCCATTCAAAAAATGCGAAAAACGTATTTAATTATACAACTATTATTAATTCAAAATTTAGAATGGTCGAATATTATGTTTATATTAATCCATTTTGGATAAATAAACTTGAATATTTCTTATCGCTACCCATAATATGCGCAAAAAGCCATTTTCGCAGAAAGCGTAACAAATCTGCTGAAAGGCCAATTCTGCCAGCTTTATAATCTGAAATAAATTTCTCTAAAGTATCTACAAAGCTTTTATGCTCTTCAATATGCTCTTCTTTCTCTGCATAACTAAATTGATGAAAATATTTTTCTTCCGTTTCAAAATGGACTTTTGTATACTCTACTAGCTCGTCAATTATTGTTTTAAGAATCCTAGACGATTTTCCTTCTTGCATTGCTTCGAAAAGATGATTTAACATTCCGACTAATTTCTTGTGCTGAAGGTCTATTTCAAACACACCAACACTCATTTGATTTGACCACTCTATAAATTTCATACGCTATTTTTGTTTTAAA
The DNA here is from genome assembly GCA_020720625.1 of Acetofilamentum sp. Taxonomy (GTDB): domain Bacteria; phylum Bacteroidota; class Bacteroidia; order Bacteroidales; family DYOH01; genus DYOH01. The sequence goes on from DYOH01000128.1 coordinate 1,430, forward strand.
TTCATTATTTGATAACTATTTATTTAATTTGCAGTAAACTACAATTTATACAATTTTTTATGATATATCAAACTCAGAAGCAAATTAGATATATACTTATATAGCATAAAATAAGTTGAGCTAGTTTACTTTTTCTTCCTATTGGCTTCCTTGATAAGCTTTTTTAGTTTTATCCAAAAAAAATCTCTTGAAATATTCTGCCACTTTCATTCACATTTTGATATGTTGATAAATTATCGGGTTAAAATAAGTTAAACTAAAAAAAATAATTTGTTAGTTAGTGAGTAATCACTAACTTTGCAGCGAAAATATAATCTTATGCTAAGCGAAAGACAAAAAGAAATCATTAATGCATCATTCGAACTAATATCAGAAGGTGGAATACAAGCCTTAACGATAAAAAATTTATCAAAAAAAATTGGCATTTCTGAGCCGGCCATATACAGACATTACGAAAACAAAATGCAAATTCTTTGTGGTATACTGGAGAGTTTTAAAATACAAACCGCCAATTTGCTTGGAAAAATTCTAAATAATGATGATAATGGTTTTGTCAAAATTGAAGAACTATTTACTCGACTTTTTCAAATTTTCAATGAAAATCCATCTATCGTGGCCGTAATTTTTTCGGAGGAGATTTTCATGAACGAAGAAATACTCAAGAACAAAGTTGCCGGATTAATGAAGGAGAATGATAATCTACTTCAAAAATTAATCATACAAGCACAGGAGGTAAATATAATGCGTAGCGATATTCCGGCATCACATATTTCTACTTTGCTCATGGGAACTGTTAGGTTACTAGTTAAGCGCTGGCAATTAAGCAACTACAATTTCAATATTGTGGAAGAAGGTATGAATCAATTAAATAGTTTGAAAACCATTTTAAAAGTATAATTATGCAAATCAAAAACTGGAAAAAGCTGGAGTTAAAGGAAAATGTGCACAAAATAGATGCACGCCCGCTATACGATAAGGAAGATGCACAGGTGGTGCACATACTTTTACAAGCCGGACAAAGTTTAAAACCCCATATCACTCCTGTAGATGTTTTTTTCTTCATCATTGAAGGTAGACCCACAATTCAGGTAGGCGAAGAAAAAGTGATGGTAGAAGAAAACGATCTGGTAGAAAGTCCGAAAGATATTGTGCACTGTATCTACAACGAAACCGAACAAAATGTAAGGGTTTTGGTGGTAAAAACACCCAGACCAAAAAATCCGTCAAAAGTTTTATAAATCAAATAGCTCTGGTTTGTTATGGTCAGAGCATTTTTAATAGCATATTAGTTAGTGAATGTTAACAAACAATAAAATGAATAAAAATCAATCAAAAACAATTTCTTGGATAGTAATACTAAGCAGTCTGGTAATTACTTTCTTCTTTCTGTATCAAATGAAAGAAAACGCTTACATGGAAACCGACCTCGACGAATACATGCCCAAAGAACATCCGGCATTTGTGTATAGCGACAAGGCTGAGGAATGGTTCCATATCAAAGATGGTATTCTGATTGCCATCGAAAACAAAAATGGAATTTACAATAGCGGTAGTTTGCAAAAAATAAAAGATATGACCAAGCAGCTACAGGATATGAACGAGTTTGATGATAATGATGTTACTTCTTTATACTCAGCCGACAATATCACAGGCTCTGCGGACGGCATGGAGGTAGAATCGTTTTACAGCAAAGTACCCAAATCTGAAGAAAAACTAAAAGAAATTCAGGCAAAGGTTAAAACGAATGATATGGTTTTTGGTCGTCTGATTTCGGAAGACGAAACTGTGGCTTTAGTGGTGGCAGGAATGAACGACAGTACTTTTACAGAGGAATTCTATAACCAAATTCTGGAATTTGCCCACTCCTTCGAAGGCGATGGTGACAAAATCTATGTTGCTGGTCGCCCCATTGTAGAAGGAACTATGGGACTTTTAGGTCCGGCCGACATGAAAAGAATGGTTCCTATAGTGCTGATTGTGATTGCCTTGGTGCTTTATTTCCTCACTCGGAGCGTTAGAGCTACCACAGCCACTTTGTTCAGCGTTTTTCTCAGCACCATTTGGGCTTTTGGATTAATGGCCTGGTTAAAAGTGCCCATATACTCGGTTTCTACCATGATGCCGGTGATGTTGATTGCTATTGGAGTGGCTTATGGAATCTACTTCTACAATCATTTAAACGAATTTTTAAGTATTGGCAATAAACCCAATTTATCTGAAGGCGTGAAAAACACCATAAAAATTTTGTGGAAACCTCTAGCAATGGCCGCTTTTACTACACTTATCGGATTTCTATCATTATTAACCAGTCAAGTCTATCCAATTAAGTATTTCGGAATTTTCACTGCCTTCGGAATTTTGGTTGCCTTTGTATTAGCCTTAGCTTTTTTGCCTGCATCCGTCATTTTATTTGGATACTCAGGAAAAAAAGGCAAAACTGACAATTCGAACACTGTAAGTAACAAGATTCAGAAATTGACAGATAAAATACTGGAAAAGAAGAATATAACATATATCACTTTGGCTTTTATTGTGATAATCTCCCTCTATGGAATCAGTAAAGTATGGATAAACAGCAGCTTTCTGGATAAATTTGAAACCGACAGCGATATTGTGCTTACCGATAATTTTGTAAATAGCAAATTTGGTGGTACCTCTACTTTAAATGTGATTTTAGAATCAACAGAATCCAATGCATTTAAAAATCCGGAAAATCTGAGTTTGATAGACCGCATGCAAACCGAAACCGAAAAGCTGCCCAAAGTGGGAAATTCCTTTGCCCTCTCCGATTACCTAAAAAGAATGAATAAGGTGATGAACGAAGATAAAGCGGAATTTTACGCTATACCCGAATCTTCGGATATGGTTGCCCAATACTTGTTGCTTTATGAAATGTCGGGCGACCCGGAAAATCTGACCAAAGTGGTAAACTACGATTACAACCGCAGCAACGTTACCTTTCAATTAAAAGGTGATGATTCAAAAACAATTAACGAAGCCATGGCTGTAATCAAAAGTTACGAAGACGATTTTAAAGCCAAAGGAATTGAAATAAAATATGCCGGTTCGGGATACAAAGCATTGGTTTTTACCGACCTGATATTAGAAGGTCAAATCTACAGCATTGTTATGTCGTTGGTCATGGTGTTTATTCTTTTGAGTCTGATGTTTAAGAGTATAAAAGTTGGGCTGATTGGTTCTGTGCCCATTGTAATTACTGCCTTAATAAGTTTTGGTGTAATGGGATTGTTGGATATTCCGCTCAGTACAACTACAGCCCTATTATCCAGCATTGCAATTGGTATCGGGATAGACTATGCCATCCATTTTTTGGAAAACTACAAGTTGAATTTACTTCAAACATCTAATCCTGTATACGCACTTTACGCCACCATGGGAATTACCGGAAGAGCAATACTTTACAATGCCATAGTAGTAATTTCCGGGTTTTTGGTATTGCTTTTCAGCGTGTTTCCACCCAACCGTACTTTAGGCGCATTGGTATCTATGAATATGTTTACCAGCTTAATAGGTACACTGAGTATAATGATGATTTTGAGCTACACATTCAAAATTTTTAGCATAAAAAATCATACATCAGCCAATAAATAATCAGTTAAATACTAAAAAAAATGAAAAATACAGCCTTCGTCTATATCTTGTTAATTCTGAACACTATACCAGTAATTGCCAATGCTCAGGATTCCAGTTTGGTAAAAAATGAAGGTCTGTTTTTTCAAACCATCAGAGCCAATCACGACGAAAGCTATATTACATTCAGTCAAGGTATTGGGAATATGGAAGATTTGGTTTTTGAGGGATTGGTAGCGCCTTACTTTTTGCTCAGAACGAGCGAAAATGCCAAATGGGGTGCAACATTATCGCCCATGATACTGATAAGAATGTTTGCCGAGCCGTCGTTCCCGGTTCGCACACCGAGTTATATGCCACATGTAACTTTTTATCATCAAATTAGTTACAAAGAAACACAAAACATTAAGTACGTATTTGTAACTATTGCGCATCATTCCAACGGGCAAGAAGAGCCATTTTATCTTGAGGATGGAAGCATCAATACATTTTCGGGAGATTTTTCTACGAATTATGTGCAAATAGGTGCTTTCTTCAACCGCCGATTACTTTCGATGAATAATACAGGCGAATATTTTCAAACGTCTATAGAAATTCATCCGAATATTGACAGAAGCGTTGAACTCAATGGAAGATACAGTTTTCTGAAATGGCACACCAGTTTTCGGGTTTTTAGGTTTCCTTCAGATTGGAAATTGAGCAAGCTAAATCAAAACCCCAAAGTGCAAACTACTTTAAAAACCACCTGGCTTTTTGGTGAAATGGACAATGCCAAAAATTTTGATGCAAAGGAAAGATTAAACATTTCGGCTACAATCAATTACCGACCAGAAGTGCTTAAAGATGTGAGTTTGTTTGCCAATTTTTACTCGGGCAAAGATTATTACAACATGCAATTCGACAGACGAATACAAGTATTTAGAATAGGCTTACAAGCCTACGCATTCAAATAAAAAAAAGAATTATCAATTTAAACATGAATAAAATGAGAAAAGTGAATTTAATTTTCGTAATGGTACTAATTTTTGGACTATTACAAATGCAAGAAGCAAAAGCTCAGCTAAGCGGAGCTCAGATTATGCAAAAAGTGTACGACCAGCCAAGCGGAAAAGATTTGCAAGGCGAATTAACCATGACTTTGGAGAACAAACAAGGCGAACAGCGTGTGCGCAAACTAAAGCAATACATTCTGAAAGAGGCTCAAGGCGAAAAGAAAATCATGTTTTTTATGAGTCCCGCTGATGTAAAAGGCACATCGTTTATGAATTGGAGTTATACCAACGGACAAGATGACGACCAGTGGATATATTTGCCGGCACTGAAAAGAACAAAAAGAATTTCGAGCGAAGGGAAAGGTGATTATTTTATGGGCTCCGATTTTACTTACGACGATTTGGGCGACAGACACCCGGATGAAGACAATCATAAACTTTTGCGCGAAGAAAATGTAAACGGAAAAGCTTGCTACGTGGTGGAAAGCACACCAAAGGAAGAAGATTACATGTATTCTAAAACCATTACATGGGTGATGAAAGACAACTACATCGGACTAAAAAGAGAGTTTTACGATGAAGACGGTAAACTACTTAAAACATTATCCATTAATAAGTACGAGAAAATCAGCGGATTCTGGACCATTTTAGAAACCGAAATGAAAAACGTACAAAAAGACCATAAAACCAAAATGGTATTCGGCAATGTTTTAATAAATCAAAATATTCCGGCCACCAAATTTACTGAACGCAGCATGACTCTAGGTCAATAAAAATAGTCCGTTTGTTTATATATGTGAAACCGACAGGATGATTGAAAAACGTTTCAACATCCTGTCATCGAAAAAAAGAATTTAAGTTAATCAAAATGAAAGCAAAATTATTAATATTCAGCATTATGTTTTTGAGCTACTCGCATTTGAGTGCTCAGGAAAATGTAAATATATCTGGATACTTACGAAATTACACAGGCGTTTTAACAGAATCGCCAAACGATTTTTCCATTGTTCAAAATACATTTAATCTAAATTTTAGCGGACAAAGCGAAAAAGTAGCATTCAAATTTAACCCCTACTTACATTATTATTCCGATAAAAAAATAGACTTGGGCATAAGAGAAGCTTATGTAAATCTATTTTTTAACAATTTTGATTTAAAAATAGGAAAGCAGCAAATTATTTGGGGAAAGGCCGAAGGCGTTTTCATCACTGATATTGTTTCGCCCAAGGATTTAAGAGAATTTTTGCTGCCCGATTTCGATGAAATTCGTAGTGGAATTACCGCCTTCAAATTGAACTACACAAAAGGCAGTCATACGCTCGATGCTGTATGGGCTCCAGTATTTACGCCAACTCAAATGCCCGAAAGCGGTTCTATCTGGGAAGCAAAAATGGATTTTCCGATTGCGCCCACCTACGACTACAGTACATCAGTAGTGCAGGGCAATTTGGAAAACAGCGAATATTTTGCGCGCTATTCATTAATGGCATCCGCTTTCGATTTCGAACTAGTTGGCGGCCAATTCTACTACGACGACCCGGCCATGCATCTTACAAAACAAATAAATCCGGCCACGATGCAACTCATTGGATTAACAGTAAGGCCGGAATATCACCGCGTGAATATGGGCGGCGGAAGTTTTAGCGTTCCTTTAGGCGGATTTGTTGTGCGTGGCGAAGGTGCATACTATAACGGTAGAGTTTTTCAAACGACCGATGCTACCATAAAGGATGCCACCATCGAAAAAGACAATTTGCACTACATGGCCGGCTTAGATTATACTTTGGCCGGAGTCAAATTAAGCGCTCAATTTATTCAGGAATATATACTTGATTATGAAGATGGTATTTATTTTGATGAAATGGAAAATACCATGACATTTTTGGCTAAAAAAGACTTTTTGAGAGAGAGATTATGGTTGGAATTGTTTTCGTACATCGGTCTAAATAATGAAGATGCACTCATCAGACCAAAAGTTACTTATGCTTTTGCCGATGGATTTGAGATTTTGTGTGGTGCCAACATTTTTCTGGGCGAACAAGGCCGATTTGGCCAATACGACGCCAATGATATGATTTACTTGAAGTTTAAATATAGTTTCTAGTACAAAGATTTCTCAGTTTTCTCCATAAGTGGTTTTCAATTTAGTCCGGCAGTTGCAAGAGCAAAGCCGGACTTTTTATGTATTGCTCAAATCTTGAATTAAAAGCCCATTTGGCCCAAAAACACACAAAAAATACTTGCAAACAAAATAGAAAATGCTAATTTTGCAACTCCAAAGCCCGGATGGCGAAATTGGTAGACGCGCTAGTTTCAGGGACTAGTGTCAGTAATGATGTGCAGGTTCGAGTCCTGTTCCGGGCACTAAAACACTTCTCACAA
>DYOH01000028.1 GCA_020720625.1 Acetofilamentum sp.
TGTAATAGGAATAAACGTAAACACCATAACACAATGAAAATAAAAAGGTTGCTAATCGAGTAGACTGCCGATAGACTAAAAGCCTATCAGTGAGCCTCTCACACATCAAAAGCAAGCGCTTTTGTAAACACGAGCACGCTCCCACCATTTCGGGAACATATACGGAGTATTCTGCAACAGGCTATTAAACAGAATTATTAACCCTAAAATTGGCTTTGGTTTTCGGGTAAGACTTATTGATAATTTTCCCAAGCGCACTCTTTTCGGCACCCAAACAAAAGATAAAACTAGCGTTGCCGTAAGGATTGCAAGCCCAAATTCGCTTGTGACTGAGCTTGTCGAAGCCACCAGCATAATGGGCTGTTTTGTTAGCTCAACTTATGACCAATCAGACTCAAAAACTCGTTTCTGGTTTCCTGATGCATAAAAGCGCCGGAGAAATCGGATGTAGTAGTAACCGAGCTTTGCTTTTGCACTCCGCGCATGGCCATGCACAAATGTTTGGCCTCTATTACTACCCCTACCCCTAGTGGGCGAAGTGTGCGTTGTAAAGTATCTTTTATCTGCGTGGTTAATCTTTCCTGAATTTGCAAACGGCGTGCATAAGCATCTACAACACGAGCTATTTTACTCAAACCTGTAATGTGTTTATCAGGTATATAAGCTACATGTGCCTTGCCAATAAATGGAATCATGTGGTGCTCGCACATACTAAACAGTTCAATGTCTTTTACAATTACCATTTGCTTGTAATCTTCTTCAAATATAGCACTTGTAACAATATCGTCCGGATTGAGCGAATAGCCGTGGGTTAAAAACTGCATGGCTTTTGCAACCCGCATGGGAGTATTTAATAATCCTTCTCTGTCTACATTTTCGCCAATTAATTTTAAAATTTCTTTATAATGATAGGCCATTTTTTCCGTTGATTCAGCATTGTATCTTTCTACCTTCATAAATCCGCCGTCCGGGTCGGTTCCAATTCCGTTATTGAGTATTTCCATCGTCTTTTTTTTTTGAAAAACAAAGGTATATTTTTTTTCTAAATTTTCCCTTTATTTAGATTAATTCTATTCTATTTTGATTTTATGGAATTAGAGACAAATGATTGCTAAATTGCCTTTTTTTTGTATCCCATTCAAACCAACATAATTATTGCAAAAATAGATTTTCTAAGCAAATTTTCTGCTAAAGCTAAATATAATCTTACATTTTCCTTTGCAAATTTTATATCTTTTCAAACAGATATTTTTTATCGAAATGCATATTTGATATCGATTCGTTTTTTTTTAGGCTCTTTGCATTAATTTTTTACTTTTGCATCAAAAGTTTTTTCAAAATGATTGTAGTTACAGGAGCCGCGGGCTTTATTGGAAGTGCCTTTGTTGAGAAATTAAATCGTGAAGGATTTAATGATATTATTTTGGTGGACGATTTTTCTAAAACAGAAAAGCTACCAAATTATCAGCATAAAAAATATTCGGCATTGGTAGAGAGAACACAGTTTCTCGATTGGCTAGATAAAAATCAAAAATTGGTGCAATTTGTTGTACATTTAGGCGCAAGAACAGATACTACCGAGTTTAACAAGGCTATTTTCGATGAACTTAATTTGCATTATAGTCAGCAAATCTGGACAAAATGTGCCCGTTTCGGCATACCACTTTTGTATGCAAGTTCGGCGGCTACCTACGGAATGGGTGAGCATGGTTATGCAGATAAAGATGAGCTAATTGAGCAATTGAAACCGCTTAATCCTTATGGCGATTCTAAAAATGATTTTGATAAATGGGCGCTAAAACAAGAAAAAAAACCATATTTCTGGGCCGGATTCAAGTTTTTTAATGTCTATGGCCCCAATGAGTACCACAAAAAAAGAATGGCCTCTGTGGTTTTTCATACTTACAATCAGATCAAAGAAACCGGAAAGATGAAACTTTTTCGTTCGCATCGACCCGATTTTGAAGATGGAAAACAAATGCGCGATTTTGTATATGTAAAAGATGTGGTTGAAGTTCTCTATTGGTTTATGCATCATCGTAAAAATTGCGGTATCTATAATTTGGGGAGCGGAAAGGCACGTTCCTTTCTCGATTTGGCCGAGAATACTTTTAGGGCACTCGGTCTGGAACCGACCATAGAGTACGTAGATACCCCTTTGGATATCAGAGATAAATACCAATATTTTACAGAAGCAGATATACATAAACTACGCTCGGTTGGATATCAAAAGGCATTTTATTCTTTAGAAGCTGGCGTTTTGGATTATGTGCAGAACTTTTTGTCCCAAAATAAAGTATATTAATGGGTAAATTTGTTATTGAAAGACCAGTACTCCTGTTGAATGAGCAAATAATGCAGGCCAATATTGAGCGCATGTTCAACAAAGCCTCTTCATGGAGAGTAAATTTTCGACCGCATTTTAAAACCCATCAATCAGAATATATTGCCGGTTTTTTTCGACGTTTGGGAGTGGAAAGTATTGCTGTTTCTTCGCTAAAAATGGCCGAATATTTTGCAGATCATGGCTGGAAAAATATACTGCTGGCATTTCCTGTAAATTTGCTAGAAATCAATCTCATCAATAAATTACTCAAAACAACTAATTTGTCTGTATTCCTAGAAGACCAATCGGTAGCAGAACAATTGAACGCCAAACTAAAAAATAAATTGAGCGTATATTTGAAGATTGATGCAGGATATGGGCGTACCGGAATGAAAATTGAAAATACACCCCAAATTTTAGATCTGCTAGCGAAAATAAATAAACTTCGCATGTTGCATTGGATGGGATTTGGGATACATGCAGGAAACAGTTATCATACATCTGGCAAAGAAAATATTAGTAAGCTTGCAGGCGATTTACAACTGAAAATGGTAGATTTTCGCAAAAAAATTGAGTCCGTGTATCCCAATTTCGAAATTACTTTTGGTGATACCCCAATTTTGAGCACCATAGAAAATTTAGCAGGGATTGATGAAATTCGTCCAGGCAATTTTGTTTTTTACGATGCCATGCAATGGAAAATGGGAACATGCAATTTTTCTGATATTGCCGTGGCTTTGGCAGCTCCTGTGGTATCTAAACACTGCTACAGAAACGAAGTAGTAATATACGGTGGAGCCATTCATTTGTCTAAAGAGTTTATTCTAAACACCGATGGCTCAAAAAACTATGGTTATGTTAGTAAACTAAACGCTCAGGGGTGGTCGAGCCCCATTGATGGTGCTTATGTAAAATCACTTTCACAAGAGCACGGCATTGTGCATTTAGAAAATGATACTTGTAAACTGATTCAACCTGGTGATGTTTTGGCCATAATTCCCATACATTCTTGCTTAACAGCTAATCTTTTAGGGAGATATACAAATCTACAAGGCTTGGAAATTAATATGTTTAGGTATTAGCTACACCATTTTTCGATTGCAAATTGCACATTTTGTCAACGTAGACAAAAAGTTTACCATGCAGATTGCTAATCCAATATACGATGTGGAATTTAAATGTCTCATGGAAGTTTCTAAAATTGCCAAATTGATGATTTCGCCGATAATTGGCGAAAAATAACGCCTGATACCTTTATTTCTTAAGAATTTGTAAGCAATACTGGAGATGAACTTCCTGCCCAAAATAACAGAAACCGACGGAAAAGTTTACCTGTTTATAATGAAAAATTGCGGAAATTGCTCCATAATAATAAAAAACAAGCGTTTTTTTTTGCAATTTCTTTGTTTCGATCAATTGTAAGTATCGTTTCAGCAAAAGCTGATATATTGGCTGAACTATTTTTTTTATAGAGAAAACATATTTTTCCGAAAAGAATATAACTTTGGCGATTAATTTAAATCAAAATACTAGTTTATGAAAAATTTGTTTTTAGTCTTTCTGCTCATTCTAAATACTATTTCAAATTCCTTTTCCCAAAATCCGTATTACGACGCAGCTAAAGTTGCAACAATAGTTTCCTGGAATGTTGAAAATCTATTTGATACCATAGATGCTCCCGATATTATAGACGAGGAATTTTTGCCTGGTTCAGACCTGAATTGGAACACCGAAAAATATTTACAAAAATTAAAAAATCTGGATTATGTGTTAAGCTCGATAAATAAAAATGAGTTGCCAGAATTAATAGCATTACAAGAAATTGAAAATATTGAAGTTTTAAAAGATTTGATAAAACAAGAAGGGCTATCCAAGGCTAAATATTCGATTTTGCACAAGGAAAGCCCTGATTTGAGAGGTATAGATGTAGCCCTGCTCTACCGGAGCGATGCATTTGTGCTTGTAAGCAGTGAAATGTTGCGCATTCAAATTGAGCTCGAACCAGATTTTAAAACACGCGATATTATGTATGTTTTTGGAAAATTGCATGGCGATGAAATTCATATTTTTATTAACCATTGGAGCTCCAGGAGAGGTGGCGAACAAGAATCTGAGCCCAAAAGGATGGCATCGGCCATTCTTGCCCGCAAAAAAATAGACGAAATTCAGAAAATTGATAAAAATGCTAAAATTATACTGCTAGGCGATTTCAACGATACACCTTTCAATGCCAGCCTTAAATCGGAACTAAGAGCAGGCAATAATCTAACTCCCGAAAAAACCGGCGATTTATATAATCTCATGTACGATTTGGCCGCCAATGGCAAAGGCTCGCATAGTTTCGACGGTAAATGGAATATGCTTGATAATGTGGTGGTTTCGTATCCTTTACTTTTTGCTAAAAAGGGATTTTCTGTTAATTTTTCCACAATAGGCTTATTTTTCGACGAAAAAACTGTATTTTTAAACAATAAAACGGGTTTTTGGCAGCCCAACCGTACTTATAGCGGCAATCGCTATTACGCAGGGTTCAGCGATCATCTACCCGTTTTTGTACAATTAAAAACGAAGGAATAATTACAAATATGAAATCTGGTGGGAACTTTTTCCTAATTAATTTAGGTATTTCGCAGATTATATATCGTTTAATCAAATAATTTTTTTCCCAAATGATTTTTAAGTTAAAATCTGAATTTAAACCAACCGGAGACCAACCAACGGCTATTAAGCAGCTAACCGAAGGACTTTTGCGTGGAGATAGATTTCAGATTTTGCTCGGAGTAACAGGCTCGGGTAAAACTTTTAGCATGGCCAATGTGGTAGCCAACGTAAATAAGCCTACCTTGGTACTTAGCCATAACAAAACATTGGCAGCCCAGCTTTATGGCGAATTTAAGCAGTTCTTTCCCGAAAATAAAGTGGAGTATTTTGTTTCATATTACGATTATTATCAACCAGAAGCCTATTTGCCTGTTACAGATACATATATCGAAAAAGACCTGAATATCAACAAAGAGATTGAGAAGCTGCGTTTGAGTACAACATCTGCCCTTTTATCGGGACGTACAGATGTTATTGTGGTTTCGTCTGTATCTTGCTTGTACGGTATTGGAAATCCCGAAGATTTTTATGCTAATACCATTCGATTAAATACAGGGCAGAAAATTAGTCGTAATGTGTTTTTGAGGGAACTCGTTGCAGCCCTGTATAGCCGAAATCAGGTGGATTTACAGAGGGGCAATTTCAGGGTTCAAGGCGATACTGTAGATATTTTTGTGGCCTATGGTGATTTTGCTTACCGCATCATTTTTTTTGGTGATGAAATCGAAGAAATAGAATCTTTCGATCCAGTAAATAATATCCGTATCGAAAAGCTACAAAGTGTTACTATTTTCCCTGCGAACATTTTTATGACCACCCAGGCCAGAACAAATGCGGCTATTAGAGAAATTCAGGACGACATGGTAAAGCAAGTGGCTTTTTTTAAAGAAATAGGTAAGCATATTGAAGCCAAGCGTATTGAAGACAGAGTAAACAACGATTTAGAAATGATGCGTGAGCTGGGTCATTGTCCGGGAATTGAAAATTATTCCCGCTATTTCGATGGTCGTCAAACTGGAACCAGACCATTCTGTTTACTCGATTATTTTCCTAAAGATTATATTACCATTATAGACGAGAGTCATGTAACTCTGCCACAAATTAGAGCCATGTTTGGCGGCGATTATGCCAGAAAACAAACGCTGGTGGAGTATGGCTTTAGGCTGCCTGCGGCCATCGACAATCGACCGCTTAAATTTGACGAGTTTGAAACGCTTTGCAATCAGACTATTTACCTGAGTGCCACACCGGCTGATTACGAACTTGAAAAATGCGAAGGGATTATTGTAGAGCAGCTTATAAGGCCAACCGGACTGCTCGACCCCCCTATTGAGGTAAGGCCTACGCTTAATCAAATTGACGACTTGCTCAATGAAGTGCAAAAGAGAATCAAAATTCAGGAAAGAATATTGATTACAACCCTTACCAAAAAAATGGCAGAAGAGTTATCAAAGTATTTGCTGAATATCAACATAAAAACCAGATATATACACTCCGATGTGGATACCCTCGAAAGAGTTGAGATCATGGATCAATTGCGCCAGGGCATTATTGATGTTATTGTTGGCGTGAATTTGTTGCGGGAAGGATTAGACTTGCCCGAGGTTTCCTTGGTGGCTATTTTAGATGCCGATAAAGAGGGTTTTTTGCGCAGCGAGCGTTCTTTAACCCAAACGGCTGGCAGAGCTGCCCGAAACGTGAATGGTCTGGTTATTATGTATGCCGATATTATTACAAAATCTATGCAAAAAACCATTGACGAAACAAATCGCCGTAGAATTAAGCAAATGACTTATAATGAATTAAACAATATTACGCCTACCCAAATTAAAAAAGCTTTAGGCTCGGTAATGGGAAATAAATTACCATTGCAACAGTCTTATGGTATGCAAGAAGATGAAAATGGAATTGATTTTGCAGCAGAACCAGTTGTTGCTTTTATGGGTGTGGATGCATTAAAAAAAGCCATTGAAAAATCGGAGAAGGATATGAAGAAAGCAGCTAAAGAACTGGATTTCTTATTGGCTGCTCAATATCGCGACGAGATGATGCGTTTAAAGAAAATATTGGAACATAAATCGAAGTTATAATGATAGATTATAAATCATAAACTCATGAAAAAAATAATTTACTTACTGTTTTTCATTATACTCACTCTAAGTGCCTGTTTTACAGAGACAACAAATTCTGTAATTCCGCAAATGCATTCGGGAAAAAACTTTCCTCAAATGGATTTTCGTGATAATAATCTTAGCATTAATTATTATGGTACTATAAACGATTTTCCGGCAAGCGCTCATCTTACAATTATCGAAGGTGGCCAGAAAATACGAACGGATATTAAATCTTTTGATGGGAATAAAACACAGGAAATTAGCTATATTAAAATCAATGATGATATTTACATAATAGATCATCAGGCTAAAGTAAAAAGTATGCGTAAGATTACCGAAAACGATTTTATTCTTTTCTTTTACATCCCGATAGAAAAATTTTTAAGAAAATCACCAAAAGAAGAGCATCTTGAAATATTAGAAAATGCTTCTCACTTGCAACAGAAGTGTAATCATTTTCGCATTAATACCGACACCAGTCATGCCGAATTTCATGTATGGAATAATATTCTGCTGATAATGAATACAGAGATGAAATGGGAAAACGAATTAATTAAGATGAATTTAGAGGCTATAAGTATCGAAAAAATAAATTTCCCGAACGATAGCCTCTTTAAAATCTCTTTACAATGAAAAGCTTAGGGTGGCCAGCATTACCTGGTCTGTTTTTAGCAAATCGGCCTTGGTAGGTTGGCTCACGTATTCTATTTCGTAGCTTAGTTTTAGTTTTATTTTATCTGTGATATTATTGCTTAGAGCAGAGCTCGACTCTATCATATAATCATTAAAATTACTTAGGTTTGGTTTAAAGAAAGTTACATGCTCAAAATAAACACCTTTTCCAATCTTTTGTTTTATTTTGGGACGAACGGAAAGCCTGTTTTTGTTTTCGTCGCTAGTTTCCTCTACATATTGCTCCGCATCAAACTGATAGGCTACACTTATGCTATAGGCCGCATTATCTGATTTATACAATAAGTATTTTCCTCCCAAAATTCCGCTCAATCGCAGGTCTATGTTTTTAAACTGGTTTCTAAAGGCTGTAAATAATATAAAAGGCGAAAATCTGCTATGGGGTAAATAATCAAACTGAATGCCACCGCTTAGTTCTTCGTTGTTTTGAATGTTATCGGTTTCGGCATAAATGGCCTTATAGAACGACGAAAACTCAAAAACACTGTCTTTGTGCGATAATCCGCCCGTAGAGCGAATGTCCATTTTTTTTACGTTGCCACTAAAATAAGAGAATCCTATATCCATATTTCCTTTCCATTGAGCAAATAAGTATTGAGGACTTATTAATAGAATAAGTGCTAACCATGAATTTTTCATAACTTTTTTAGTTTTATAGTAGATTTTTCTTTGACCAAAATAAAAAAAATCTTTTTACTGTAAAACAAAAACTAAAAAAATTATTGTTTTATTGAATTAAGCCTTTGTTTTACAGCTTCGTACATCAAAACCCCTGCTGCCACCGAAACATTGAGCGATGATATTTTTCCGGCAATGGGAATTTGCACCAAATAGTCGGCCTTACGAATTACCGGGTTAGAAATCCCTTCGTCTTCCGAGCCCAAAACGATGCAAACAGGCTTGGTAAAATCAATATCGTAATATTTGTTCTCGGTTTTTTCTGTAGCCGCCACCACTGTTATGCCTGATTGTTGCAAAAATTCAACCGTTTTGGCCAGATTGCTCTCTCTGCAAACGGGTATGCTATGTAGCGCTCCCGCCGATGTTTTAATACTATCGGGTGTTACAGAAACACCTCCCTTAGTCGATATAATTATGCCATGAGCTCCCGCGCATTCTACAGTTCTGCCGATAGCACCAAAATTTCTTACATCACTTAGGCCGTCCAGCATGATCAAAAAAGGCGTTAATCCCTGTTCAAATAATTGCTGTACAAGCTCTTCCGTATTACTATAGCTTACCGGCGAAATAAAGGCTATTACTCCCTGATGATTTTTGGGTGATAAATAGTTAAGTTTTTGCTCGGGTACATACTGAAAAGGAATATCTCTTTCGCGGAGCAATTGTGTTAGTTCTTTGGCCAAATCGTTGTTAAGCCCTGTTTTTACAAATACTTTATTTATTTCTTTATCGGCTTCAATTGCTTCAATAACGGCACGTGTGCCAAAAACCATGGTATTATTCGACATGTAATTAATTTTGATGCAAAGATAATATTAATTTGTGTATCTGTAAATATTTCCGGTTCGCCACGATTCAACGGCATCGTACCAAAGTGGCTTGTAGCTAATTTTCCTTTCGAGCAAGTAATGATTATCTGTAAATGGATTATCAATTTTCCAGAAAATAAATTCGTCGTATTTTAAGGATAATCTGGCTCCGTAGCGCCAAACCTCGCGGTCTTTATACATAAATACATTGGTAGGTGCACCCAGCATAATAAAAATCATGCCTCTATCGGTTCTCCAGCCTTCGGTAAATGATGTAAAGTACAAATTGGCTTTCTCCACACGACTATAATATTCTTTTATCATTGCCGCCGCCTGGTTCATTTCAGTATTGTGCGATAACCAAAAACTATCAACTGCCACTTTTAAATTCGATGCATTGATGATTTTCAGGTACTCATCCAGCGATGTCAAATATCTTAATGCACGGGC
Source organism: Acetofilamentum sp. (assembly GCA_020720625.1). GTDB lineage: Bacteria > Bacteroidota > Bacteroidia > Bacteroidales > DYOH01 > DYOH01. The sequence goes on from DYOH01000028.1 coordinate 9,675, forward strand.
GAGGTCTGTTGGTGTTTTTACCAAAGGATAATAATCTGTAAATAAATACATACTAATGCCATCTTTGCGCAAAGAATCAGCCTGCAGATGGTAAATTCCTTTTTTTTCGGCAGATACAATAAACCCGTTATGATATTCCAGGGTTTTCGGTTTAAATGATTTTAGTGTTAAATCGGGTATTGGCTTTCCGTAAAACGGAGGATATGCTAATGGAACATCCTGTGGAATATAATACAATAACCCATTTTCCGGTTTAAAATATTCGGATTGAATGCTGTATTTTTCTCCGGATTTAAGTACCGGAAGATAGCGTATTTGGCTTTCTTCAGCATTTTTAATGATAAAATCATTGTCGCTCCACAATTCATCTTTTTTAAGCTCCTGAAAAAATTCAGTACGTGAGTTTTTGTTCAAATCCCTGATTTCTATTTGAAAATAAAACGATTTATCAGCAGGCGTATTCAAAGAAAATTCAGATTGATAATACGCAGCAGCAGAGTCAGGCACAAATTTGAGCGTTTTCTGCACAGAATCCAATAAGTTGGTTAAATTTAAGTTTTTATAAAAGCGTATCTGAATATCGAAAATTGCGCATACATTTCCCACTGTATCAGGCTCAAAGCCCATATCTTTCGTATAAAACTTTACAAAAACAGATGTTTTTTCTTTTGATGTTTGATATATTTTTATCTCCGGCTGCAGTTCAGTCTGAACCGGATTATACTTCATAGCCATGTTCTTAGGCACTAATTCGGTATTTGTTTTGCACGAAATTAAAATTTGCAAAACAAGAAAAAGCAGCAAAAAATATTGAACTCCGTAATATCCGGTAATCGAATTATGCATATTAAAAACAAATTTTAGAAATTTATCAAATGTAAGTTAATTTTTGCTGAAACCCATTTGAAGTTCTAAAAAAAATGAATAGTTAAAAAATCTGCACAAATTTGGCAAAAATAATCCATTTTGTTAAAAAATAGCAAAATTTATTAGGCTTGCATATATATTTTACAACATCTGTTCTTAAACTAAATCAGTCAAACAATCGATTGCATGACAAGTAATGCTAGATTTAACTTTCTGTAAATCTATTATTTAAACGATGAAATAGGCTAAAAAAAAAGCTTATTCATAATAATTCCAAATTGCTGTTTAACACCTAGTTTTGCTCAAAAAAGGATTAATTTTGTGTTTGCTTTTAGAGAAAGCATAGATTCGAATAAGAGTAAACAATATTTATAGATTAAATTTAATGCAATTATGGCAGAGAATAAAAAGTTTTTAACGCTTGACGGGAACGGAGCAGCAGCACATATCGCCTATATCTTTAGCGAAGTAGCGGCTATCTATCCTATTACACCTTCATCAAATATGGCCGAGTATGCCGACGAATGGGCAGCAGCAGGCAGAAAAAATATATTTGGCGAAAAAGTAGAAGTTGTTGAAATGCAATCAGAAGGTGGTGCAGCCGGAGCCGTTCACGGTTCATTACAAGCAGGAGCACTTACCACAACATTTACGGCTTCTCAGGGTTTACTCCTGATGATACCCAATATGTATAAAATTGCCGGTGAATTACTTCCGGCCGTTTTTCATGTTAGTGCAAGAACGCTTGCCGCTCATGCACTTTCTATCTTTGGCGACCATTCGGATATTTATTCAACCCGTCAAACCGGATTTGCGATGCTTGCCACCAGCAGCGTTCAGCAGGTTATGGATTTGGCCAGTGTTGCTCACCTGGCTGCAATCAAATCAAGAGTGCCATTTATGCACTTTTTCGATGGTTTCCGCACTTCTCACGAAATCCAGAAAATCGAAGCCCTCTACAACGAAGATTTTATGGATTTAGTGGATTGGGACGCACTAAAAGCCTTCAGAGCTAAATCGCTTAACCCTGAAAACCCCGTTACCAGAGGCACTGCTCAAAATCCCGATATTTTCTTTCAGGCCAAAGAAGCTGTAAATCCATACTACGAAAATCTGGCAGATATTGTAGCAGATTATATGGATAAAATGAGCAAAAAAACCGGACGCGAGTACAAACCATTTACCTATTACGGTGCTGCCGATGCAAAACACGTTATTGTGGCAATGGGAAGCGTTACCGACACCATCAAAGAAACGATTGATTTATTGTTGGAAAAAGGAGAAAAAATTGGACTTGTAACCGTTCATTTATTCCGTCCGTTCTCGGCAAAACATGTATTGGCTGTTCTTCCCGAATCTGTCGAAATACTTACTGTGCTCGACAGAACAAAAGAAATTGGAGCTACCGGCGATCCACTATATCTCGATTTTAAAGAGATGTTCTACGATAAAGCCAAACGCCCTGTTATTCTAGGCGGTAGATATGGATTAAGTTCTAAAGATACCACTCCTTCACAAATAATTTCTGTTTACGAAAATATGAAATTAGCCACACCTAAAAATAAATTTACGGTGGGTATTGTGGATGATGTTACTTTTACTTCACTTCCTTTACTACCCGAAGTTATTGCTGTGCCTAAAGGTACATACGAAGCTAAATTTTATGGTTTAGGTTCTGATGGTACTGTAGGAGCCAACAAAAATTCTATCAAAATTATCGGCGATAATACAGATAAATATGCACAAGCCTATTTTTCTTACGATTCTAAAAAATCGGGAGGTATCACCATTTCACACTTACGTTTTGGAGATAAAGAAATACGCGCTACTTACCTTGTAACTACTCCGGATTTTGTAGCTTGTCATGTACCATCTTATCTGGAAAAATATGATATGCTCAAAGGCCTTAAAAAAGGAGGTACTTTCTTATTAAACAGTATTTGGGAAGACGAAGAAACAATAAACCGTTTGCCAAATCAGGTAAAAAAATATCTGGCCGAAAATCAAATTAAATTCTACACCATCAACGCTACTAAAATTGCAGCTGAAATTGGTTTAGGAAACCGCACCAATACCATTATGCAATCGGCATTTTTCAAAATTTCTAACGTAATTCCTTACGAATTAGCCGTTAAAGAAATGAAAAAAGCCATTATCAAAACTTTTGGACGCAAAGGCGAGGAAATTGTAAAAATGAATAATGCATCTGTTGACAGAGGCGGCGAATATTCAGAAATTCAGGTTCCGGTCGAATGGGCAAAGTTAGAAGGCCCAGTGGCAAGCATTAAACACGATTCTTCGGCTCCCGAGTTTATTCACAAAATTGTAGATCCAATAAACTCTCTAAAAGGCGACGACCTTCCGGTAAGTGCCTTTAAAGGCAGAGAAGACGGAACATTTCCTCAAGGGACTTCGGCATTCGAAAAACGTGGTATTGCTGTGGATATTCCCGAATGGAATGCCGAAAACTGTATCCAATGTAATATTTGTTCGTATGTTTGTCCGCACGCTGCTATTCGTCCATTTTTGATTAATGCCGAAGAGGAAGCTGCTTTACCAGCAGGAACTGTTACTTTAGATGCCATTGGTAAAGATTTTAAAGGCTTAAAATACAGAATTCAAATATCGGCACTCGATTGTACCGGTTGCGGTGTTTGCGTGGAAGAATGCCCGGGCAGAAAAAGCCAAAAAGCATTGGTTATGCAACCACTCGAAAGCCAAATGATTGAAGCCGAACGATGGGAGCATTTCGACAAACATGTTAGTTACAAAGAAGAGCTTGTCGACGTGAAATCTAACGTAAAAAACAGCCAGTTTGCGCAGCCATTATTCGAATTTTCCGGTGCATGCGCCGGTTGTGGAGAAACGCCTTACGTAAAATTAGTTACCCAATTATTCGGACAGCAAAGTATTATTTCCAATGCCACCGGTTGTTCTTCAATTTATGGAGGATCCGCACCATCTACTCCTTATACATTAAACAAAAAATCGGGTTTTGGTCCGGCATGGGCAAACTCTTTGTTCGAAGATAATGCTGAGTATGGTTTTGGTATGGCAGTGGCAGTTAGTCAGTTGCGAAAACGTATTAAATTGCGTTTAGAAGCCAATATGAATAATTTTACTGCTCCAACGCAAGAAGCTGCAAAAGAATGGATTACAGGAATGAATAGCGACGTAGCATCTAAAGAAGCTGCCGATAAATTGATTCCACTTTTAGAGAAAGAAGCAAATCCAGCTGCGATAGAATTAATTGAACTACGAAGATTCCTGGTAAAAAAATCCATGTGGATTGTTGGTGGCGACGGTTGGGCTTATGATATCGGTTATGGTGGATTAGATCACGTACTTGCATCCGGCGAAAATATCAATATTCTGGTTCTTGATACCGAAGTATATTCCAATACCGGCGGACAAGCATCAAAATCGAGCTTTACCGGACAGGTGGCCAAATTTGCAACCGCAGGTAAGAAAACCCGCAAAAAAGACCTTGGCGCTATGGCCATGACTTATGGTAATGTATATGTTGCCCAAATTGCCATGGGAGCAAATAATGCACAAACCTTAAAAGCCATAAGAGAAGCAGAGGCTTTCAACGGTCCTTCACTAATAATTGCCTACTCTCCATGTATTGCACATGGTTTAAAAGGCGGTATGTCGGGATCACAAAGCGAACAATCTTTGGCAGTAGAAGCCGGATATTGGCACATGTACAGATTTAATCCTGCATTGGCAGATCAGGGACAAAATCCGTTTACCCTCGATTCTAAAGAACCAGATTGGTCCAAATTCCAGGCTTATTTGAAAAGCGAAGTTCGTTTCTCATCGCTACTTAAAACATTCCCCGGGGCTGCCGAAGAATTATTCGCACTTGCCGAAGAGAATGCTAAATGGCGCTACAACAGCTATTTGAGAATGGCTCAAATGGATTATTCAAATAATTAATTTATTTTAAAAAAAAGAATAATTATCTTTACGGTGATGCATAAGTATCACCGTTTTTTTGTTTATTGATTAAAAAATCTAAAATACAAATCAGTTTATGGCAAATTTAAAAACAACTTATTTAGGGCTGGAACTTAAAAATCCGGTAATTGTTGGTGCCAGCAATTTGGTTGCCGACCTTAATAATTTAATAAAATTAGAAGAAGCGGGCGCAGCTGCCGTTGTTTATAAATCGCTTTTCGAAGAGCAGATTCACCTGGAAAACTTCGAATTGGGCGAACAATTAACCCAATACGATGATCGTCATGCCGAAATGACCAGCTTATTTCCAAACATGGAACATGCAGGCCCGGAATACCACGTGCTGCAAGTAAAAAAAGCCAAAGAAGCACTATCTATTCCATTAATAGCCAGTTTAAACGCTGTTTACGATTTAAGTTGGCCTGAATATGCCGAAGCTCTTGCCAATGCCGGTGTAGATGCTTTAGAACTCAACTTTTTCTCACAAGTGACTGACCCCTCACTCAGTGCCGATGAAATTTTAAAACAACAACTCGAAATTCTAAAGGAAATCAAAAAAGTTGTAAAAATTCCGGTCTCCGTAAAACTTAGTCCTTTTTATACAAATATCCTTCAAGCTGTGCATCAATTCACCGAAGCCGGAGCAAGTGGGTTTGTTTTGTTTAACCGTTTTTTCGAACCTTCTATCGATATTGAAACTGAGAAGCATCATTTTCCTTGGAATTTGAGTTCCCCTGCCGACAAAGGCCTTGCATTGAGATATGCAGGTTTACTCCATGGCGAAATTTCGGCAGATATTTGCGCTTCAAACGGCATTCACTCCGGTAATGATGTAATAGAAATGATTCTGGCTGGTGCAAACACCGTTCAGGTGGTGAGCACGCTTTATAAAAACAAAATTCAATATTTGGCTACTATTTTAAGTGATTTAGATAGCTGGATGGATAAAAAAGGCTATGCTAATTTGTGTGATTTTAGGGCTAAACTCTCACGCAAAAATGTAAAAGATCCTTTTGCTTTCAAAAGAGCACAATACATTGATATTCTTTGGAATTCAGAAAAAATATTTAATAAATACAAACCTGTTTAAGACTTATTCTTCATCCCTGAATACATATTTCAGGGATTTTTTTTGCGTTTAATTCTGCCACAGATTTGGCCAATACTTTTAACCATCAAGCATAATTTCCTGTATAACGATATTTTAGGAAAAAGTATTTCAAACTCATTTCGCTGTATAACTAAGCCCAATTTATCAGAAAGTTTATGCTTAAGTACCAAAATAAAGGAAAAAACCTTCTCTGCCTTAGCTTACCCTATTTAGAATTTTCGCACCAAGCCAAATCTTATCACTAGCGCAATAGAAAAAAAAATTGAACATCGAAGTAACTATAAAAGATTATGTTCCGGGTTAAAATAATATGCAAAAATTTGAAAAATATGCATTTATTAGGCTTTTTTTTCTATATTTAGTTCAATTTTAAATCCAATGGAACTAAAAACAATTTATGATATTTTAATTTATTACGCCGAAGTAAACCCTACGAAACAGGATGCTCTTGTGCAAAAGGCTGAGGGACATTGGGTAAAATACAGCATTCAGGAGTATAAAAATATTGTAGATAATTTAGCTATAGGACTTTATGCATTAGGAATTGAAAAAGGTGATATTGTTGCCACCATGAGCAATAACTCCCCACAGTGGAATTTTGTGGATATGGCCACAGCCAAACTCGGAGCAATACATGTATCGGTTTACTCAAATCTGTCTGACGAGGATACAGCCTATATTTTAAATCATTCCGAAGCGAAGATAATTTTTGCAGGTGAAAAAGAATTTTATCAAAAAATTAAACGTGTATATCCAAGTTTAGATATTATCCCCTTGATTTTTACTTTCGATGAAATACCACAAGCGCATAATTTTGATGAAATTATTGCTCTAGGGACAAAACGTAGCATCAATTATGAAGATAAAGTTGAAAAAATATTTCAAAGCTTAAACGAAAATGACATACGGTCTATTATCTATACCTCTGGCACAACCGGCATGCCCAAAGGAGTTATGCTCAGCCATAAAAACTTTTTAAGCAATGTTAAAGCCGCATCATCCTTATTACCTTTAGAATCTGATGACAGAATAATTAGTTTCTTGCCCATCAGCCACGTGCTTGAGCGAATGCTCATTTATTTGTTTCAATATAAACAAGTATCTATCTATTATGCCGAGAGTGTAGAGAAATTGGTAAGTAACATACAAGAACTAGAACCATCGGGATTTGGCGCAGTGCCCCGCTTAATCGAAAAAGTGTATGGCAAAATCGAACAAAAGCAAGACGAATTAAAAGGCATAAAAAAAATATTGTACAAAAGGGCTTTAAAATTAGCCGAAAGATATGAAGAAAATGGATTAAAATCTTCTTTAGACAAGTTTTGGCATGCCATTTACGACAAGCTTATTTATTCCCAATGGCGAAAAGCACTTGGTGGCAATATAAAACTTATTCTGGTGGGAGGCGCGGCACTGCAACCAAGGTTGGCAAGAGCTTTCAGAGCCGCCGGAATCAAACTTTCCGAAGGATACGGTCTTTCCGAAACTTCGCCTGTTGTGGCCGTTAATGGGGAAAATTTTCCTGAAATAAAATTTGGTACCGTTGGTCCTATTTTACCCGGTGTGGAAGTTAAAATTGCCGAGGATAAGGAAATTCTTATTAAAGGACCAAACGTAATGCTTGGATATTACAAAGACGAAAAAGCCACCAAGGCAGTTTTTACCCCCGATGGATGGTTTAAATCCGGCGATATTGGCGAAATGATTGAAAATAAGTTTCTTAAAATCACCGATAGGAAAAAAGAAATATTCAAACTATCTACCGGTTTGTATATTGCACCGCAAGTTATCGAAAATATTTGTAAAAAATCGGAACTTATTGATCAGATTATGATTTTGGGCGAAAACGAGAAATTTGTGGCAGCGCTTATTGTTCCCGATTTTAAAGTTTTAACAGAGAAAGCTATTGACCTGAAAATCCGCACGGGCGACCATTACCATTTGGTTCAACAACAAGAGATTATTCAACTATTTGACAGAGAAATTGCTGCAATAAATATGGAATTGAGTAAAATTCAGCAAATTAAAAAATTCCGGATCACAGCAAACGAATGGTCGGTAGATAGCGGAGAGTTGTCGCCAACGCTTAAGTTAAAGCGCGAAGTTATTAAAAGCAAATACAATGATTTTATTAAAAAAATATACACTTAACCTAGTTTAATTATGGAAGTAACTCGATTTTTTGATATTCTGGACAAGCTTAAAGCCGAAATTCCTTCGAAATTCGATATTTTGAATGCTAAAGAAGGAAATACGTGGAAACACTACAGCGTTGAAGATTTTTACAATTATGCCAATTGGTTTAGTTTTGGTTTGATGAAAATGGGTCTGGAAAAAGGGGATAAAATTGCTACAGTAAGCGAAAATCGTCCGGAGTGGAATTTTATCGATATGGGAATGTCGCAGCTCGGAATTATTCATACGCCAATTTATCCAACCATTAGCGACGATGATTATACCCATATTTTGAGTCATTCTGAATCGAAACTTATTTTTGTTTCAAATGCATCCTTATACATTAGATTGACCGAAATTACCAAAAAGATACCACAAAAACCTGAAATCTATACTTTTGATCAGCTAGAAGGGGCAAAAAACTGGATGGAAATTACCAATTTGGGCAAATCATCGGAGGATGTTTACATGCGGGGCAAACTCACCAATATCAAAAACAGTATTTCTAAGGATGATATTGCCACCATAATATACACCAGCGGAACCACAGGCATTTCAAAAGGTGTAATGCTTACTCACTGGAATTTCATTTATCAACTTTACCAGATTAAGAAGAAAATAAATCTTAATCACGAGCATACCAATTTTAGTTTCTTGCCGCTTTGCCATGTACTCGAAAGAATTGTTAACTATACATTTTTATTTCTCGGTTTAAGTATATATTATGCCGAAAGTAGCGAAAAAATTGCTGAAAACATAAAAGAAGTAAAACCTCACGTAATTGTTACTGTTCCAAGGTTATTGGAGCGTATTTACGACAAAATTGTGCAAAAAGGCAAAGAGCTTGATGGCCCAAAACGTAATTTATTCTTCTGGGCGCTCGATTTAGCGCTTAAATATGAACTAAATGGAGCCAATGGCGTACTTTACGAGACCAAACTTGCACTTGCCAATAAGCTAATTTTTTCGAAATGGCGCGAAGCTTTAGGCAACAGAATGCAGTATATTATTAGTGGAGGTGCTGCATTACAACCCCGCTTGGCACGCGTATTTTGGGCTGCCAAAGTGAAGGTGCTCGAAGGTTATGGTTTAACGGAAACGGCGCCTGTTATTTCGGTAAACTTACCAGACCCAAAAGATACAATGTTTGGCACTGCCGGACCGATCTTAGGTATTGAGCAGCAAGTGATGATTGCCGAAGACGGCGAAATTCTTTTCAAAGGACCAAATCTCATGCCCGGATATTATAAAAGTCCCGAAAAAACAGCCGAAGTTATTGATAGCAACGGTTGGTTTCATACCGGCGACATTGGCGAGTTGGTAGACGGAAAATTCCTGAAAATTACCGATCGTAAGAAGGAAATTTTCAAACTTTCCACCGGAAAATATGTGATGCCTCAGTTAATCGAAAATGTGCTTAAAGAATCGCTTTTTATTGAACAAGCAATGGTGGTAGGAGATAACGAAAAATATACAGGTGCACTTGTTTCTCCTAATTTCGAATATCTGCACGATTGGGCTTCGATTAAAAAATTGCATTACCGCGATAATCGCGAGCTGATTAGTTTGCCTGTGGTTGTGGAGCGCTTTACCGAAGAAATTGCCGAATTAAACAAACGATTGGGTAAAACACAGCAGATTAAAAAATTCCAACTGGTGTGCGAGCAATGGACTACCGACGGCGGCGAACTTTCGCCTACTTTAAAACTAAAACGACGTTTTGTAGCACAAAAATATGCCTGGCGAATAGATCAGGTTTACGATCGACATAAGGAATCCGGAAAATAAACCGGCACTTAGATAAGTAATAAAAAAGCCTTGTCGCAGATCATCTGTGGCAAGGCTTTTTTTTAGGGATTTTAATGATGTATTTTTTAGATGGTTTATGGCAATTTTGACAAAAGAGCATAAGCCGCAACAAAACAAAGAATTAAATGGTTTTTTAATCACACATTTTAGCTATCAAAATACCATTTTTTTCATTATCTCTTTTTTTGCCACAAAATCAAGAACCAGAGATTATCAGCATAATTAATCATTCGCAAATTGGTGGCAATTCTTATTTGCAAGCAAGCTTTTTGAAAACTATCTTCGGATAAAAATAAAATCACCCCCTTCGTCGCCAACATTGCTTATTTCGCCGTATTGTGGCACTACTTCGCTGTTGTTGATAACTGCAGAGCGAAAACTGGTAAATAATTGCTCGGTAGAGATGTATTTTTGCTCATTATTTTTTAATCGCCTAACCAAATAATGTAAAAAGGGACTTTCATCCGGCACTTGGGTGAGCGTACCACTCGTCATGGCTTTTCGGCTGGGCAACTCGTAAAGCTTGTTTATGGCATTTGTGGCATCGTTAAAGGCTGCGCGGGTTTTAAAAATACCGCCACCAAAACATGCATCGGCAATAAGCAAAGTGTGCTGTGAGTTTATTTCTTTGAGATAATCGCGCAAAGTGCTATTTCTAAACCATTGAGCTTTAGAGCTTTTTTTCGCATCGGCTGGCAACCAATAACCTAGCTGTGCAATAGAATCCCAATGACCGTGGCCGGCATAGAATATCAAAAAATTATCGTTAGGTTTTATTAATCGGGAGTATCGGTCCAATTCCTCTTCCATTTCCACACGAGAAGGATTTTCAAGGAAAGTAACATTCTCTTTATCAAAGGTATAATGCTCTATCAGCGCATTCATAAATTCTTTGGCATCGCGTACAGGTTTGTCTAAATCGTTAATTTCGATATCCTGGTATTCCGACACTCCAATTATCAAAGCATAATATTTGCCTGCTACAGATGGAGCTTCTTCGGATGCTTCTGAGATGACTGCCGCTTGCAGAGGCTCGTACTCTATTGTATAGCTATGTTCAAACAGATATCCGGCATTATCTTTGGCTTGTACGAGCAGCGTTTGGCTTCCTTCGCTCAAAAATGTTTTGTGCTTAAAACTGCCATCTGGTTCTACTTTTACACTTTGGCCGGCAATTTTAAAATATTCCAAACCGGAGCGATCGGTAATTATGCCGCTAATAAGAATTTCCTGCGAATTTACAACCGGCTTAAATGCGCGGCTTAAACGTGGCGAAATAAAGCTTACATCAGGAGGCACAGTATCCACAACGAGCTTAATTTTACTCGATTTTTCCGTTGTTTTTAAGCTGATTTTATTACTCGAAACCGTCTGTCCTGCAATGCTTCCCGCAAAAAAAGTGAGTAGCATTATCCATCCCACAAATTTTTTCATTACTTTTCTATTTTAAATTTAGATGTATAGATAAAATTGGCATTATTCTCCTTATCTGTAAATTTGAGTTGATAGTCGTCGCCCTTTTCTTCACTTTCATTAATTTTCCAATTGTAAAAGCCTTTATTTTCAATGATGTCCAAAGTTTTTACAAGTTTTTCGTCCTTGTATAGTTCTACTATTAAATAACTTGCTTTTATCATGTTCTCGAAAATTACCGGAACGCTGGAGCCTCTTTTGTATGCTTCGCTCATTTTTAGTGTTGAACTAACACCTGTTTCCTTTCTTATCAATTCCTCTCTAATTTCCGATTTTACTTTATATTTTCCGTTCAAAATAGTAAATATATTACTAATAATATAGTTTGCAGGATTTGATGCATCTTCTATTTTTAATTGTGCGTTAAACGACAGTTCTAAGGATTCAGGAATATCCCAAAGGTAAGATTGATTGCTTGTAACGTCAATAACTCTATCGAATTTATTATTAAGGTATAGCGAAATTTTGTAATTTTCAGCCAATAGTGCATTTGTCCAGTTAATCACATTAGGAGATTTGGAAAATTGTGCCAAATCCACGTAAAAAGCATGTTTCCAATCAAAGTCTACAGAATTAACTTTACTTTTTGTAATTATAAAAGGGTTACTCAATACAAAATCATTGACATTGTTTTTATTCACCATTTTAATTTGATAGTTTTTACCATCAATATTTTTGGGTTGCCAAGTGTATTCTTCTTTTTTTGTAATAAAATCAATCATCATTAATTTTTCACCATTTTGATGCAGCTCAATAATCATTTCTGCATCGGGGTCGTTTAATCGGAAATAGAACGTATTTGGCGATTTATTGCTAAATTCGTTCGGAACCCAAAAGAAATTATTATTGTGTGCAAAAACACTGCTGTATTTGGGTTTGATTTTTGTTAGCTTTATTTCAAATTCAATTTCTTCACTTAACTGCATTCCTTCTGCTTTATAATCCCAAATTAATTCATTGTTGCCGTTTTGAATATTTTCGCCAATGTTTCCGGTGGTTTTCTTCAAGGGTGTAACATAGTTATCAAGCGATGTGTATAATTTGGCGTCCAACTTTAGATTCGATGGATTATCGATGCTATACTTAATCAGGATTTTTCCTTGAGATACCTCCGCCGCATTTAACGATACTGTTTGGCCATAATGGCTAAAAAAAGCTGAGATTAAAATTACGCTAAGTAGTAGTTTTTCATTTTTCGATTGTATTTTGAACACAGATAATTCAGTATAAATTTAAGACATTTTGGGTTGAAAATAAAAATGTTGAATGACATTTTTTTGTCATTTAAATATTATTCAATAAATTAAAAAAAACTATCCATGCTTGTTGATGGATAGTTTGTAAGAATTTCTTTTGAAAAATCAGAATAAAAAGGCGATAAGCTCCCAATTTCGTGGTAAGCGCTTTTGTTTAAAGGCCAAGCCAGTTTATTTAATAATTCCGGCTTCTTTCAAGGATTCGTGAATGGCTTTCCATGTTATTTCCATATTGTGGTCGAGGCCCATGCTAAAACGAACCAAGCCAGGCGATAAGCCCATTTTGAGTTGTAAATCGGCCGGCACTTCGCTAGATGTACTTTGACCTGATGCACTAAAGAGAGTTTTAAAGTATCCAAGGCTAACAGCCAGGTATCCAACATCTTTGCTTTGCATAATTTCCATTGTTTCGGCAGCTTTTTGAGGTGTTTCCAAATCAATTGCAATCATACCGCCAAAACCGAAATCATCGTTCATCATTTTTTTCATTAGTTCGTGCTGCGGATGTTCCGGGTAACCGGGGTAAATAGTTCTAACACCTGCTTCTTTTAGTTTTTCGGCCAGAAACATAGCATTCTGACTGTGTTTTTGCATACGAATATGCAAAGTGTGCAGATTTTTTAAAATATTACTCGAGCGCAGTGGATCCAATACAGGACCTAAAAGCATGGCAGTTCCGGAATTAACATCAATGAGCGAGTTTATGAAACTTTGGTCGGCACAAATAGCACCGGCCACCATATCGTTTTTCCCATTGATAAATTTTGTCATACTATATACCACAATATCAGCACCTAAAAGTTTTGGAGAGAAAATCATGGGGGTAAAAGTATTATCGACCACCAATTTTGCATTGGCAGCTTTGGCCAATTTGCTCAACTCCGGAATATCCGAAATTTGGAGCAATGGGTTGCTCATTGTTTCGGTGTAGATTAACTTCGTATTTGGTTTAATGGCCTCTTTAAAAGCATCAATATCTGTAGGATTTACGAATGTAACTTCGATGTTGTATTTGGGTAGCCAGTTTTTCATAAAGGCATAAGTTCCACCGTACACAACCGCCGAAGATACGATGTGGTCGCCACTGTTGCATATTTGTAAAATAGTGGCACTAATGGCCGCCATGCCCGAACCTGTAACCCAGGCCGATTCTGTTTGTTCGAGTGATGCAAGGGCATCAGAAAGATATTTATTCATTGGGTTCCAATGCCTGGAGTATAAAAAGCAGCCTTCAGCTTCGCCATGAAATGCGGCTTCCATGGTTTTTTCGCCCAGAAATGTAAAAGTAGATGAATCTGTTATGGATGGATTTACACCACCAAATTCACCAAATTGATGGAGATTCTGTATCGCTCTTGCAGGATCAAATTTCATACTGTTTTATTTTTATGTTGATTAAATGGCTATTCTCCTTGAAATGGGTTGATCTAATGAGATAAATGTTTCTGTTCTTTCAACTCCCGGTATATTTTGAATTGTATTTATGAGTATTTCCATAAGATGCGCATTGTTCTCACAGTAGAGCTTTACTAATATCGAGTAATGTCCGGTAAGAAAATGAGCTTCTACAATTTCCGGAATCTCTTTCAACTTGGCTACTACTTTGCGGTATACTTGGGCGCTGTTTAGGTATATTCCAATAAAGGCGCAAAAATCGTATCCCAGCGATTGGGGGTTCACATCAAAAGATGATCCTTTAATTACTCCGGTTTCCTCTAATTTACGAACGCGCTGATGCACTGCTGCGCCTGATATTCCACATTTTTTTGCCACCTCGAGAAAGGGCATTCTGGCATTTTCCTGTAAAAATGATAGTATTTTTTTATCGATTTCGTCCAAATTGATTACTTTGGAATGACCAGGTGTTTCCATATTAACTAGCTTAAGTTATTTATAAATTAATACCAAAAATAAGTAAATTATTTCAAAAACTAATATTTTTAAACCTAAAAATTACGATTAGTTGTTTTTATTGTAATTTTAATTACAATATGAATCATTTCTATCCACAAACGAAGGCGTGTTTTTTTAAAAAGCAACTTTTGTTTTTCGATAAGAAATTTGGGTGCATCCGCTAGCCATTTTTGTGTTTTTTGGGGGTGCATTTCACAGAATACTACCGAAGAATTATTCCGCTTTTTGGTTTTAATGGCCCTTTGATATTATAAAAAAACTTAGCCAAAGCTGGAAAAAAACTTTGGCCAAGTAAACTATTCGTTGTGAGTCTAATAATAGCGTATTTTTACTGAAAAATTATTTGCGTTTTGTATTTTGCACTTGTTGTTTTTGCATGGCTTCTAATCTTTCCTGAAAACGCGATTTTTTTACGGGCTTTTTCTTATTCTCTTTTATTTTTGCCAGTATGGCGTTATCATCAATAAAGTACCTGATAGCGTATGTTTGGCCAATTGTAATAACCGACGAAAGGAAATAGTACCAGCTTAATCCGGCAGAATAATTATTAAACCAAACAACCATCATTACAGGCATTAGGTACATCACGGTTTTCATACCGGGCATCTGATTGGTATCGCCCATTTGAGCAGTATTCATCATGGTGCTGCCAAGCATGGCCAAGGCCATCAGCAAGGTAAATAAGCTTACATGGTCGCCATACATTGGGATGTTAAAAGGCAACTGTAAAATGGAGTCGTAGGTAGAAAGGTCGTCGGCCCATAAAAAACTTTTCTGCCGCAATTCGATGGATGCCGGGAAAAATAAATATAAAGCAATTAATATCGGAAACTGAAAAAGCATGGGCAAACATCCGCCCATTGGATTTACGCCGGCCTTTTTATAGAGCGCCATTGTAGCTTGTTGGCGTTCCATGGCTTTATCCTTTGGTATTTTGGCGTTTATTGCTTCGATTTCAGGTTTTAGAACCCGCATTCGGGCCGATGAAAGGTAAGATTTGTAGGTAAATGGAAATAAAACCATTTTTATTACAAAAGTCATAACCAAAATAATAAGACCATAATTGGCCATATATTGCCCAAGAAAATCGAACAGCGGAATTATCACAAATCTATTTATCCAGCGAAATAAACTCCATCCAAGCGGCACCATTTGCTGCAATTGCACTTTGTCTTCTTTTGATGCAATAATTTCGTTGTATTCGTTGAGGGTGCTGAATTTGTTAGGACCGTAATAAAACTTAAAACCAAGACTCGTTTCTTGTTTAAAATCCACCGGAATACTTAATTCAGCAGAGAATTGAGTTAAAAACTCGTTATTATCTTCTTCATAATCCGTAAATTTTATTTTTGCTGATTCAAAATACTGATCTGCAAGCATAACAGAAGAGAAAAATTGCTGTTTAAACGAAATCCATTTTGTACTGGAAGTTAAATCTTCTTCTTCTTCGTCTGATGCTTCGGTAAGTTTATCTACTTCAGCGTCTAAAATCTGATAGTAAATGGTTGTATTTTGCGCTTCCCATTGCCTGCCTCTCTCGTGGCGCGGGGCATTTACGCTCCAATATAAATCTAAATAATTTGTGCTTTTGGGAATATAATTTTGCATTCCCACAAATTTTATGTCGAAATCAACCACATAATTGTCGGGCTCGAGGGTATAAATAAATTCCACAAAACTCGATGAATCGGCATACAAACGAAATACTGCCTTTTGCGCTTTTTCTCCGGCAAAGGCGCTATCCTGGGTTTCAACCGCTTCAAAATACAAATCTTCGGTTGAGATTGGCCTGTTTTGCATAAAGAAATTAAGTGTAAAAGCATCTCCATTGCCGGTAAGCAGGTATAAATCTTCCTGAAAATAGGTTTTAAACTCGCTTAATTCCACTTTGGCAGGTTTGGCACCTTTGTTTGTTAGGGTAAGTTTAATTTTGCTGTTTTCCAGTACGTAAAACGATTCATTTCCGCTGGCATTTTCGGCAAAAGCACCATAAGTTTGTTTGCTTTTCTCAGTAAACAGAGAATCCATTGGCGCTTTGTTTCCCTCTTCTTGTAATGTGGCATTTTGCTGCGGTTTTTCCACTTCTTTCACCTCAGTTTCGCCTAAAATTTGGGCAATCTTTATCAGCTGGTTCTTGGGATGTGCAGCTGTTGGCTGATAATTGGCAGCTTTCTTGTATAAATCGCGAGCTTTTAAATAATCCTCCGCCTTAAAGAGAGAATCTGCTTCTACAATATTTTTTTCAAAATTCTTTTCAATCTGAGAGGTGTTGTAATATTGAAAACCAATCAATATCAACCCTATCAACAATAAACCGATAATTGTATTCCTGTCCATTTTTTATTTTTGTCTTTCTTTATATTCAACCATTGCTTTAACAAATCCTCTGAAAATCGGATGCGGATTAAGCACAGTACTTTTGTATTCGGGGTGAAACTGAACGCCCACAAACCAAGGGTGATTGCTTATCTCCATGATTTCTACCAGATTTGTATCAGGATTGATTCCGCTTGGAACCATTCCTGCATTTTTGTATTTCTCTAAGTAGTCGTTATTAAATTCGTATCTATGCCTATGACGTTCCGAAATGTTGCTTGTTCCGTAGGTTTGGAATGCATTGCTTTCGGGACTTAAAATGCAATCGTAGGCTCCCAAACGCATAGTGCCTCCCATGTCGGTAACGCCTTTTTGTTGTTCCATGATATCAATTACCGGAAACGGTGTATTTCTGTGCATTTCGGTAGAATGTGCGTCTTGTAATTCGAGCACATTTCTGGCAAATTCTATCACAGCGCATTGCATGCCTAAACAAATCCCTAGGAATGGAATATTATTTTCGCGAGCATATTTTACGGCCATTATTTTACCTTCTATTCCCCTATGTCCAAAACCGGGAGCAACCAAAATTCCGTGCACTCCTTGCAATACTTCTTCTATGTTTTCTTGTTCGAGTTTTTCTGAGTGAATCATTTTTACGCTAACTTTTGTTTCGTTAGCTGCACCACTGTGTATAAAAGCTTCGCTTATTGACTTATAGGCATCGGGTAGTTCTACATATTTGCCCACCAAAGCCAATTGAATTTCTTTTTTTGGATTTTTATGCTTTTTTAGAAAGGCTTCCCATGCTATTAAATCCGGCTCTAAATCTGATTCTAATGCCAGTTTTTTCATGGTAATCACATCCAGACCTTCCTCTTTCATTTTCATGGGAACGTCGTAGATGGTAGGTACATCTATTGATTCAATAACTGCATCAACGGTTACATTGCAAAAGAGGGCCACTTTCTTGCGCACATCGTTTGGTAACTGATGTTCTGTTCTAAGTACCAAAATATCGGGTTGTACCCCATTTTCAAGCAGAATTTTTACAGAGTGCTGTGTGGGTTTGGTTTTTAACTCACCGCTGGCTGCCAAATATGGAACAAGGGTTAGGTGTATCACCAATGTATTTTGGTAACCCAAATCATAACGCAGCTGCCTTACCGCTTCAATGTAGGGCAGTGATTCTATATCGCCCACTGTGCCACCAATTTCGGTAATTACTACATCATATTTTTTGCTTTTACCCAAAAGTTTAATACGGTATTTAATTTCGTCGGTTATGTGCGGAATTATTTGAACAGTTTTTCCCAAATAATCTCCCCGTCGTTCTTTGTTAATTACAGATAGATATATTCTGCCTGTTGTAACATTATTGGCTTGCGAAGTGGGTACATTTAAAAACCTTTCATAATGTCCAAGGTCGAGGTCAGTTTCGGCACCATCTTCGGTTACATAGCATTCTCCATGCTCATAAGGGTTAAGAGTTCCCGGATCAATATTGATATACGGATCGAGTTTTTGAATAGTAACAGACAAACCCCTGGCCTGAAGGAGCTTAGCCAATGAAGCTGAAATAATTCCTTTGCCAAGAGAGGATGTAACGCCACCTGTAACAAAAATGTATTTGGGTGATGAATCTACCATTTTCTGCTTGTTTTTCGTTTTATTCATATATCAGATTAAAAAAAATCAAAAGCGAAACAGGATTTCTCTGTTTCGCCTGATCTCTATTTTGCTTATGCTTGTTAGCTTTTACGCATCTCGTCAATCATTTTTAGCTGATCCATTAGCTCGTCGACACTTTTGCGGGCTTCTTCAATTTTTTGCTGAATATTTTTTATCATACTTTCCGCATTTTTCGATTGTGCGAAAAAGCCGATGTTGTTTTCCCAAACACTAATATCGCTGCGCAATTTTTGAATTTTTCCGGCTATTTTTTCTCTTTCTAATTTTAATTTTTCTTTTGATTTCGGATTATTTCCAATATCATCGAGTTTTGATTTATACTGGCCACTTTGTCTTTTAGAATCGCTCATTTGAATTGATCCATAAAATTTATTAATCAAAACTTTGTATTTTTCGGCAATATCGTTTTTGCTATCTCTGGGTACAAACCCAATTTTCGACCATTCGTTTTGAATTTCTTGAACATGAGCGTGCAAATCGCCTTGTGATGATTCAGCATTTAGCAGATTTTCTAATTTCGATATGAGTTCTACTTTTTGCTTCAGATTATCATCCTGCTCTTTTTCTATATCATTATAGTGGGCTTCTTTTCTTTCGAAGAAACGATTGCAAGCTGCTCTAAATCTTTGCCATATTTCGTCGGAGTATTTTCGGGGCACAGGGCCAATTTTTCTCCATTTTTTTTGCAAACCGATAAGTTCTTCGGTTGTTTTTTTCCAATCAGTACTTTCTTGCATGGCTTCGGCCTGCATGCAAAGTTCTGTTTTTTGCTCCAGATTTTGGTTCTGAAGCTGACGATGTTGTGCAAAGAAATCGCGTTTCTTGTTAAAAAATACATCGCAGGCTCTTCTAAAGCGATTGTATATTCTGTTGTTGTCTTTTTTTGGTGCAAAACCTATGGCTCTCCACAAGTCTTGTAATTTTATCAACTCTTTGGATGTTTCGTCCCAATCTTTGGGTGTTTTTAGCTCAATCTCGGATAATTTTTCGGCCTCTTCGCAAATCATCACTTTGGCTTTTAAATTGTTGAGCTGTTCATCTTTCAAAGACTCAAAATAATCCTGATGCCTTTTATTTATCTTTGCGGAGGCATCTTTAAAGCGATCCCAAATTTCGTCTTTGTTCTCGTTTGGTACCGGTCCAATTTCGCGCCATTGCTGATGTAAAGACTGCAAATCTTTGTAAGCTTTTACAACTTTTTCTTCAACAATCAGTTCTTCGGCCAAAACACAGAGTTCTATTTTTACCTCAAGGTTTTTTCTTAAATCCAGATCCCTTAACTCTTTATTAATCTTTACATAATCGTAAAAACTTTGAACATGATGATGATAAGTTTCCCACAATGATTTAACCCTGGATTGCGGTACTTGTCCTATCTCGTTCCATCTGTGCTGTATGTCTCTAAAATTACCAAAAGTATCGTTAAGCGATTCGGTTCCGTTTACCAGGTTTTTAAGCTCTTCTATTACCTGAATTTTTTTATGGTAATTTTGTTCTTTAACTTTTTCTAATTCTTCCAGTTTTTGTCTTCTTTTTTCTTTAAAAACAAACTGTATGTCTTTAAATTCTTGCTCATATTTATCTTCGAACTGAAATTCTTCTTCAATACCACCATTATTTATAAATTCTTCTTTAGCTGCATTGTATTCTTCGTTGCGTTGTTTGTAAAAGAAGTTTTTTATTGTTTCCAGGTGCGCTCTTATGCTCTCTTCATCTTCCGAAGAAATTAATTCTTTATAGGCGGCTATTAAATCGGGTCGGCTAAGTAATTGGTATTTTTGCTTAACTTCTTCAATATCTTCGTGTTCCGTCAAACTTTCCAGATTGTCGGGGTCTTCGTTTTCGTCGTCTTCTTCAATTACTGCTTCGTTATGTGAAAAAACTTCTTCTACTTTTTCTTCTGTTTTTTCTACTTTTTTATCTTTCGATAATTTTTTTAAAATCTTTTCTGCAGCAGAAAGCGACTCTTCGTTGGATGGTTCCAAATTATTTTCGAGTTGTTGCTCGTTGACAGTCTCTTCATTCTGAACGTCTTTATTTTGCTCAAAATTTTCTTCCGGATTCAAATTCTTTTCTAATTCGCTCATATCAGCTTTGGTTTAAATCAGTAAACTCCTTTGGAGTTTTATTTACTCTAATTTTGATGACTAATTTTCATAAAATTGTCAGGGCGAAAGTATAAACAATGAATGAATTTCACAAAAGCTTTTGTGTGTTTTTTAATTCGGCTTTATATCTGTTGGTTTATAAGATTTTATTTACGCTATTCTGCATTTTTTTTTTCAATTGCTTTTATATACCTATTATATATTACTTTAGCCAAATTTTATAAACAACACATTATCAGCATCTTGCATTGTATTTCTTGCTAATCTACAAATTTTCTTGTTTATGCATTTTTTGCTTTATACTTCGCTCATTTCATTGATTATTAATATTCTATCGCCCAAATATTTCTTCACGAAACGGGTGCATTTTCTAAAATATGCAGCAGTAATTTCCAAAATTTTTCAACACTTGGGATGTAAAGCCTTTCATCGGGACTATGTGCACCTTTCATACTTGGCCCAAAAGAAACCATATCCAATTGCGGAAATTTTGTCAGGAATAAGCCACACTCCAGGCCGGCATGAATGGCTTTTACTTCGGGAGTTTTGCCAAACAGGCTTTTATAAGATTGTTCTGTAATTTTCAGAATTTCGCTATCCGGATTTGGTTCCCAACCGGGGTATCCTCCATTTTGAATTATTTCGGCTCCTGCAAGTCTAAATGTGGAAGCAATGGTTTCGGCAATATGTTTTTTTGCTGACTCGAGAGAGCTTCTCTGACTAGTGCCCACGATAATTTGCATGGCCATCTTTTTTACAGAAGCCAAATTCGATGATGTTTCTACCAAAGCGTCAATTGTTTGGCTCATAGCAAAAACGCCATGATGCAGGGCTTGCAAAGCCAAAAGCAAATTATTTTTTGTATTTTCGTCGATAGCCGTAAGCGGAATTTCGCAAGTCTCCATCTCAATTTTTAAATCTGGCTCAGTACGAATATACTCTCTTTCTGCATCGGCCAAAAATGTATTTAGGCAAAGTCTTATTTCTTCTTTTTTGTGCTGTGCTGTGCTTATAATGGCATAAGCTTCGCGGGGAATAGCATTTCTGAGGTTTCCCCCGGAAATTTCTGTAATCTGAATATTGGTTTTTTTGTCAATTTGACTTAACAATCTAACAAGAAGTTTAATGGAATTGCCGAGCTTCTTATTGATTTCGTCGCCCGAATGGCCGCCTTTTAAACCGCTAACCATAATCTTACATGCGTAAGAGCCTTGTTTTACAGGCACTTCTTCAAAGTTAAAACGTCCTTCGGTATCCATTCCGCCGGCACATCCCATAAATAATTGGCCTTCGTCTTCGGAGTCAAGATTAAGTAAAATGCTGTGCTCCAAAAAGCCGGGCTTTAACTCAATGGCTCCGGTCATGCCCGTTTCTTCGTCAGAAGTAAAAAGACATTCAATTGGGCCGTGCTTAAGTTCTTTGTCGGCCAGAACTGCCAGCGCAGCTGCCATACCAATTCCATCGTCGGCACCAAGTGTTGTTCCTTTTGATTTAATCCAGTCGCCATCGATAAATGCCGGAATGGGGTCGTTTTCGAAATCATGCTTAAAATCAGCATTTTTCTCGCATACCATATCCGAGTGACTTTGAAGTATAATACCTTTTCGGTTTTCGAAACCCATGCTCGCTTTTTTCTTAATGAGCACATTTCCTGCATCGTCGGTTTTATATTCCAGCTGTTGTTCTTTGGCAAAATTTTCGAGATAGGCAATTATTTTTTGCTCCTGTTTAGAAGGCCTCGGAATTTGCAGTATTTCATCAAAATATTTGAATACTAGCTGCGGATGAAGATTTTTAATGCTATTCATATTTTTTTAGTTTCATTCAATTCGTTTTGCGGTAGATTCCCTGATAACCAATTCAGTTTTCAGCACGCGAGTTTCAGGAATATAAAATTCGTCCTGATTATCAATTCGGTTCAATAAAATCCGGGCGGAAATTTGTCCCATTTCAAATCCATGTTGTTCAATGGTTGTTAGCTGTGGTTCAGTCATCAGGCTAATGAGACCATTGGTGAAACCAACCACTTTAATATCTTCAGGAACGCTAAATCCCGCATTTTTAATACTACGCATGGCACCAATGGCAGTGGCATCATTTACAGCGAAAACGCCATCAAAGTCGAGTTCTTTATTCTTTATTAGGTTATAAACGCTAAAGATAGCACCATTGTAAGTATCGCACTGAACAATATAGTTTTCGTTAAACACTATTCCGGCTTTACTAAGCGCACGCCTGTATCCTTCGAGCCTGTTTTTGCTGATAAGTAAATGAGGGGGCGCCGAAAGAAAGAGTATCTTGCTGCAACTTTGCTCAATTAAATGAGTTACCGCCTGAAAAGCTCCGTTTACATCATCAACCACAACCTTATCGGTGCTAATGCTCTCAATGGCCCTGTCGAAAAATACAATGGGAATTCCGTTTTTTTCCAGATTTTTTAAATGGTCGTAGTTAGTGGTTTCTTTCGAAACAGAAATTAAAACACCATCCACCCGGCTGGCAAGCAAAGCCTGAGCATCTGCCACTTCGCGCACATAAGATTCGTTGGATTGCGTAATCATAACCTTATATCCGCTTCCATAAGCCACATCGCTTACCCCGCTGATAATGGAGGAGAAAAAATGATGCACAATTTCCGGAATAATCAATCCGATAGTAAAAGATTTGCTGTGTTTTAAGCTTAAGGCAATAGCATTTGGGCGATATTGCAACTGAGAAGCCAGTTTTTTTACTTTTTCCTTGGTCTTCGGACTAATATCCGGATGATCTTTGAGTGCTCTCGAAACAGTAGAAGGAGATATACCAAGTGCTTTGGCAATATCTTTAATAGTCGTTTGGTGTCCTTTCATATAGCTACATAATAATGGAAGTAAAGATAATACAAATTTATAAATTTTAATGTAATAAATCTGCTGTAAAACATTCATGTTGCAAACGTTTGCGAATACGTTTTCGTTAATTGTTTGATAAATAATAGCATCAATAATTTATTTAAGTGTAAAAATTTATTAATTTTGGTGTAATCTAATTCAATTAAATAATATTTATTAACTAAATAGAAATGTGTAAACAAATAACAAAACTATTCATAATGCTGGTTTTACTGGGTTTTTCCGGTAATATTTGGGCGCAGCAGATGATAGTAAAGGGAAAGGTTAGCGACGCAGCTACCGGTGAAGGGCTTCCGGGCTCAACTATTCAGGTCAAGGGCACTACTTTGGGTACTATTACCGATTTAGACGGTAAATTTCAAATTCAGGTTAATTCCGGTAACGATATCCTTGTGGTTTCATTTATCGGATATCTGCCCATGGAAGTTAAAGTGGGCACTCAAACTGAGTTTGATGTAAAATTAAGCGTAATTAGTGAAGAAATTGAAGAGGTGGTGGTTATTGGTTACGGTGTGCAAAAGAAAACCGACAAAACCGGCGCCGTTTCAAATATTCAGGCCGACGAACTTAATGGAGGTGTGCTTACAGACCCAATTCAGGCCATGCAGGGCAAAGCGGCCGGTGTGGTAATTACCAAAAAAGGTGGCGACCCCAATGGCGGTTTTTCTGTTAAAATCCGTGGTGCATCTGGTTTAGCATCAGGTACAAATCCTTTGTATGTTGTTGATGGTGTACCCGGTGTGGATCCTACAACCATTGCTCCCGAAGATATTGAATCTTTCAACATCTTGAAAGATGCTTCATCTACAGCCATTTACGGTTCGCGCGGTGCCAACGGTGTTATCATTATTACTACCAAGAGAGGCCAGAATACCGGCGCTATCGTTAACTTTAATGCTTACACATCTTTAGATCAGGTAGCCAAAAGACTTGATTTAATGGATGCTGACCAAATCAGGGCTTATGCCACAGAGAATAACTTAAACCTGATTGACGGGGGTGCAAACACCGATTGGCAGGATGCCATATATCGCAATGGCATTACACAAAATTACAATTTAGCCATTTCGGGTGGCAGCGAAAACACCACCGTGCGTTCGTCTGTTACTTTCTCCGATTTTATGGGTGTTGTTATAGGCACTGAAAAACAACGTACCATTGCCCGTATCAATTTAACGCAAAAGGCGCTTAACAATAAGTTAACCGTTCAGACCAATCTGGCTGGAACTTTTGAGAAAAACGACTATATTTCTTACGGAAGCAACGGAACAAACGATATTTTTTATCAGGCTTTCCAACGTAATCCTACCGACCCTATTTACGACGAAGATGGCGAATTTTACGAAGTTCAGCGCGACTTTAACTACTATAACCCTGTGGCTTTGGTAGAACAAATTCAAAACGAGCGCGATGCCAAACGTTTCTTTGGAAATTTAAAAGCCGATTTAGAATTGTTTAGTGGTTTTATTTTGGGTGTAAACTATGGCTATGTGCGCAATGATGACGAATCTTTCTATTTCGAACCCAGTTTTGTGAGAGGTGGCAATTCTTTAGGATATGGAAAAAGAGCTTATAATAGCTTTTCTTCTTCTGTTTTCGAAGGAACCGCATCCTATACAAAATCTTTCGGTGAGAATTTTATCAATGCAATTGCAGGTTATTCTTTCCAGGAAGACTTTAGCGACGGATTATGGGCACAAGGTAGTCAACCGCTTTCCGATTTTGTGTTATCGCATAATCTGGGCGTTTTAAACGTAGTTAATGTGGGCGATATTGGTTCTTATAAAAACTCTAACCGCTTAATTTCTTTCTTTGGAAGGGCTACATATAATTTTGGTTCAAGATATTATGTAACCGGAACAATTCGTAGAGACGGTTCTTCGAAATTTGGCGCCAACAAGGAATGGGGTATTTTCCCATCCGGTTCTGTGGCCTGGAATATCAAAAACGAAAGTTTTCTCGAAAATGTTGATTTCGTAAGCTCATTAAAATTTCGCGTAGGTTATGGATTATCCGGTAATCAGGAAATTGCTTCTTATCTTGATACAAGATATGTTTCGCCTGCCGGAACAGCTCCAAACCCCGAAACCGGCGAAGATGCCATTAACTTTGAAGCAAGCCACAATACCAACCCCGATTTGCAGTGGGAAGAAAATGCAGAATTAAATATTGGTATTGACTTTGGTTTTGCAAAAGACAAAATATCCGGTTCTATAGAATATTATGACAAAAGCACATACAATTTATTGGCTGAATACTCTGTTCCGGTACCACCAAATGCACTTGCTCGTACTTATGCCAATGTTGGAGACATCAGTAACAAAGGAGTTGAATTAAACATTCAAGCCTATATTATTGCACGACCAAATTTGGATTGGAAAACCGGATTTACTTTCTCACATAACAAAATGATGGTAAACTCCCTATCTAACGACAAATTCGAATGGTCGCCTATGAAAGAAGGTTGGTTATCGGGACGTGGTTTGGTTGGTGACCAAAACTGGACGCAAATTGTGGGAGAAGGTTACGAAATTGGTACTTTCTACATGCCCGAATATGCAGGATTATCTTCCAACGGAAAATTCTTATACTATACCGCTGCCGGTGGCGTAACACGCAATTTAGCAGCTGCCGAAAGAAGAGTAGTTGGTAATGCATTGCCCGACTTTGTAATGGGTTGGTCGAACTATTTCACTTTTTTCAAAAAATTTGATTTTAGATTCTCGCTACGCGGTGTTTACGGTTCGGATGTATTAAATGTTACCCGTTTAATATTCGGAAATCCAATCTGGTTACCCAATATCAATGTGCTTGAGTCGGCTCTGGAAGAGATAGAAAACGGATTGGATGACTATCCACGCCCAAGCAGTTATTACCTTGAAGATGGCTCGTTTATCCGTTTGGATGAAGTTACTTTGGGATACAGCATTCCTACCGAAAAAATTGGGTTTATTCAAAAATTTCGTGTATATTTCAGCTCTAACAATGTATTTACTTTAACAAAATACACTGGTATAGACCCTGAAGTTGCCTACGATGGTTTATCCTTTGGTTTGGATCAATACAATGTTTATCCAAAAACCAGAACTTTCACCTTTGGTGTTAATATGACATTTTAATTATATAATCCGTATTTGAAAAAGATATAGAGATGAGAAAAATAATAGCTAGTTTCATTTTATTAGGGTTTTTATCTTCCTGCGTTGATTTGGAAGACAGACTTTACGATAAAATTCCTGCCGACCAGTTTCCCGAAAACGAAACTCAGGCAGCATTGATGATGATTCCACTTTACAAGCCCCTGCAAGACCATTTGGATTGGGGCGGATGGTGGTTTGCACAGGAAGTTCCTTCCGACGAAATGACCTGCCCTACCCGTTTAACCGACTGGGATGACGGAGGTAAATGGCGCGTTTTACATCAGCACACCTGGGATAACGAAACCGAAGCGGTGTCATCCATGTGGTCGAGATTCTACAGAGGAATTACCGAAGCTAATAAGTTAATTGAATTCCTTGAACCCAGCCGCAACACTGATGCCGGTGTGGCTTCAATTGCCAAAGCGGTTATTATGCGCTCCTACTATTATTATTTATTGATAGATAATTATGGCGATGTACCTTATGTTACTACTTTTGCAACTGCCGAAGAGTATCCATCTAAAGTGGCTCGTGCCGAAATTTTCCAGGCCATAGTTAGCGATGTGGAAGAACATATTCAGTATTTAGGTGCCAGCACATCCAAAACATCGGTAACAAAAGGCATGGCTTTCTCATTATTAGCCAAACTTTATCTGAATGCACAAATTTACAGCGGTACTGCTCAATGGGCCAAAGCCGAAGCGGCCACCGACAGCGTAATTGCTTTAGGTGCATATTCCCTGGAAGCCGAGCCACTAGCTCCATTCATTACCGAAAACGAAAATTCTATCGAAAATATCTTTACCATTCCTTATGATGAAGATACCTACAAAGGATTTAACTTACACATGCGTACTTTGCATTATCAAAGCAACTTAACTTATAACATGAGCGTTGGACCATGGAATGGTTTTGCTACCGTTGAAGCCCACTACAACTCTTATGAAGCTGCCGATTTACGTAAAGCCGGTTTTCTTGTAGGACAACAATACGATGCAAACGGTGCTAAAATCAGCGATGGTGTTACGGGTACTCCACTGATTATTAACCCGGTAATTCCGGCATTAAATATGGGAGCTACCTATACTTTTGACGAAGTTAGAATGTCGGGAGCAAGGGTGGTAAAATTCCAGGTAAAAAAAGCTGCCAAAGACAACCTTTCGAACGATTTTCCCATCTTTAGGTATGCAGACATATTGCTCATGAAAGCCGAAGCCATGATAAGACAAGGCAAAAATGGCGATGAGTATGTAAATATGATCAGAGCACGTGCAGGAGTATCTGATTTTACAAATACCACACTAGTGCAATTGTTGGCCGAACGCGGTCGCGAAATGTTCTGGGAAGCACACCGCAGACAAGACCAAATTCGTTTTGGAACGTTTAATAACGCATGGTGGGAAAAACAGGCAAGCAGCCCCACAAGAAATACGTTCCCAATCCCGAAATGGGTGTTGGATGCAAATCCTAACTTAAATTAAATTGTATTTTTTTTAATTTTTCAATAACTAAATATCAAGTAATATGAAAAGTAAATTGTTTTTATCTAGCTTATTAGTAGCTATTGCCTTTATGTTCACATTTACAGCTTGTGATCCTGATGAAGATCCTATTGATGAACCCGTGTTGGTTGAAGATGGTATTTATGTATACGGTGCAGGAACTGCAAATACTGAGTATACTGCCGATGCGTTAATGAAATCAACCAGAAATGAAGCAAATCAAACAGAACGCGCTCAATTATTAGAGTCTTTTGTTGCCGTTAAAGCAGGTGCCGATGGTTTCCACATTGTTATTGTTGAAGGTGGAAAACCTAAATTATATGGCCCAGGTGATAATTTTGCGACTGTTGATGCTGCCGACAAAACTGGAGAAGAACCTACTTCTTGGTTTGCAAGAGGCGGTATAAAAGAATCTGCTACTCCATTTACTGTTACCGAAGATGGTTTGTACCACATTGTGTATGATACAGAAGTAGGCATAGCTGTAGTAGCCAAAGTTGAATGGGGACTTATTGGTGCTGCAACTCCAGGTGGTTGGTCAACTAGTACTCAATTGACTCCTAGTGCATTTGACAACCAAAATATTACTTTTACGGGTTCCATGGACTTGAGAGCAGGTGAATATAAATTAAGATATTCTCATGGATGGAAAATTGTTATAGATAATGATTATGTTCTTGGCGATGGTGCTACTGGCCTTAGAGTTAATACTAATTTGGGAGGTACTGTTGACGCATTAGTTCCCGGTGGCGGAAATATAATGAATACTGCTCCTGGAAAATATGATTTTTCATTTGCTTGGACAAAAGCTAATGGTTATACATTTACATTGACCAAAACAGGTGATTTAGCATTTACTAATTGGACCAACGTTAAACTTGACGTATTTGGTACAGGTGTTGATGCAACTAATACGAATGCTGTAGCAGACCCAAGTACATGGGCATGGGGTATGGCTGTTCCAGCAGATGCATTACCAACAGTTGAAGGTGATGTAAATAATGGCGCAAAATTTACTTATAAATGGACAGGTGTTAAACTAAATCCAGCTGCTAATGAAGGTTTCGCATTCCGTAGTGTGGCAGGTGATGTATACAACGGTTCAGTATTTAGATATGCAGTTATTGACGAGGATAAATCGGATATGACTGTTGTAGAATCAACTACGAATGGTTTTGGAGATGTGAACTTTAACGTTAAAGAAGCTGGATCCTTTGATGTTGTTCTTACAATAGATGCCGGAAGTGCTGATAAAGCTACGGTTGTTATAGTAAAATCTGGTACTGCGACATCTGAATTATATATGACTGGTGCAGGAGTTGGTGGTTGGGATTGGGAAACTAATTATGAAAAACTTGACTGGGTATCCGGTAATATTTTCACAAAAACTACTGAATTCATAAACGGTGGTGCCTTCCGTTTCTTTGCTCAGAAATATTGGGATCCAACATCATACAATTACCCTTGGTTTACAACTGTAGATGCAAATTTCGAAAATGCTGCTGATGACGATAGCAATTTCAAATTTATTGGTACAACTGGTACTTACAAAGTAACTGTTGATTTAGATGCTAAAACTGTAACTTTAGTAGCTGCTAAATAATTTTAAGAGATGAAAACGAATATTGTTTTATTGGTAAGTGTATTCGTTATTTCCCTAACTTCATGTGTTGATTTAATAGAAAACAAAGATGATTTAAAAATAGAAACAGAATCAATACAGGATAATAAGTTGAAGCTAATCCCAGCGCCTATACATGATTTATCTGGATCTCAGCTTGTTGAATATAAAGAAAGAGTCTAGTCTAAAAACCCTGCCAGCGTTGATTTTTATAAAATGCTGTAACT
>DYOH01000129.1:0-80 GCA_020720625.1 Acetofilamentum sp.
TTCATAGTAATTCATAGTAATTCATAGTAATTCATTGTAATTCATTGTAATTCATTGTAATTCATTGTAATTCATTGTAA
>DYOH01000129.1:156-8305 GCA_020720625.1 Acetofilamentum sp.
TCATTGTAATTCATTGTAATTCATTGTAATTCATTGTAATTCATTGTAATTCATAGTAATTCATAGTGATAGGATGTAATTCGCTGGTTTGTATTGCAATGTATCGATTTAGCAACAAAACAATCTAAACAATCTAAACAATCCAAGTATTTTCTATAACATATTTTTATGCCTTAACTTTTTGGTTAAATTATTTGGTTAAGAAAAGTAGATGCGCTAATTTTCTTAACCAAATAGTTAAACCATAAAATTAAAATGACTACCATCAACAGCGAAACCGAGCAAAAAATACTAAGAGCAGCCATGCAGATTTTTAGTATAGAAGGATTTAAAGGTGCCCGAATGCAAGAGATTGCGGATAAAGCAGGCATCAACAAGGCCCTGCTCCACTATTATTACCGCAATAAAGAAACACTCTACAAAGCCAGTTTCGATACGCTAACCTTCAAAATTTTTACACAAGTAAATCTTACTTTGCACAAAGATACTCCCCTATTTACAAAAATCGAAAATATTGTTGCGGCCTATATCGATTTGATTGTAGAAACCCCGGAAGTACCGCAATTTATCCTCAATGGAATAATCAATAATCAAGACGAACTAATCAAGAATATGCAAGAGCTACCACTTGATATTAAACCCTTTATGCAACAAATTCAAAACGAAATACTAAAAGGAAATATAAAACCCATACATCCGGCCGAATTACTTATTAATATATTGTCGTTGAGTATTTTTCCATTTGCAGCCAGACCAGTAATCACCAATGTTGTTGGAAAAAATATCGAATTTAATTTTGATGAATTTATCAAATCCAGGAAAAAAACCATTCCGGAATTTATTATAAACGCAATAAAAGTAGAAAAATGAAGATAACACTAATTGCCTCAGTGCTCATCATTGCAGCTAATTTTGGATTTCCTGCCCAGGCGCAACAAACTATAAGTTTAGCCAAACTTATGCAAAGAGTAGATTCCGTTTGGCCAACAACAAAGAATAGTGTAATAAATGATGAAATACTTGATTATCAGATTAAAAATGCAAAAAACACTTGGAAACCAGAGCTGCAATTACAGGGCATGGCCACCTATCAAAGTAGTACCATAGAATTAAACCTGAGCTTTCCCATGGGCGATTTGGATATTCCAACCCCCGATAAAGACCAGTATAAAGTATATTTCGAAGCAAGGCAAATGCTCTACGATGGTGGAACAGTAAAGGCACAAACGGCCTATCTGAGACAAAAATCTGAAAATACAGCGCTAGTGCTTCAGGCAGACATCAATAAAACAAAAAAATTGGTGGCCGAAAGCTATTTTGCATTGCTGGAAATTCACCAAAACGAAAAAATATTGTATCAGACCACCGAAGACCTGAAAAGTAGGATTAGAACGCTTACCACAGCAGTGGAAAACGGTATTGCCGGAGAAATTGAACTGGAAAAACTGAAAATACAGGAAATTAAATTAGGGCAAACCCAATATGAAGTAAAAAAGGCCAAATATGCGCTGAGTAAAAGTTTAGAAATATTGCTTCAGACAGAAATAGATACATCTCAGGAACTTGCCATTCCCGAAGTGCAAACCACCAATGAACAATTATCGCAGACATTGATTTACAAGCAAATGGAGAACACAATAAAAGAACTAAAAGCCCAACAAAACATCCTTAAAAGCAGCCGGAATCCGAGAATAGCAGCCTTTGTGCAAGGAGGCTACGGAAAACCTGGTTTAAATATGTTAAGCAACGAGTTTCAACCCTATTACATTGCCGGAATCAATGCCCAATGGAAAATTTGGGATTTTAGTTATCGAAATAATATGGCTTTGCTCGAAATGCAGGAAAAAAGCATAGAAAACAATTCGGGTGCATATTTACAGAGCCTCAAGGCCCAAGAGGAGAAATTGCTTAGTACGATAGAAAGATTTGATTACATGATAGGCCAAGATCAGGAAATAATGGAGCGTCAGGCTAATGTACTAAAAATTACAGGCATACAGTTGGAAAAAGGGAGTATCTCTTCGGCCGATTACTTGCAGGAATTATTTGCCCATGCCCAATCAAAACTTAATCTGGAATTGCATAAAATACAAAAAATAAAAGCCATTGCCGATAACAACATGTTTAACGATTTATATCAATTTTAAAATATACACAGTAGCGAAAAATATAAAACAGAAAACAATTTCAAAAATTAAAATACATGAAAAACTACCTTATTTTATTCATATTTGTGAGTATTTGGACATCATGCGGCAACAACGATGAATTGTCGGATGCATACGGCAACTTTGAAGCCAAAGACATAATAGTATCAGCCGAGACTGCCGGCTTAGTAACCGACTTTTCGGCCAAAGAAGGCGATTTGCTAAAATCTGGAGAAAAAATCGGGCTAATAGATACATTGCAAATCTACTTGCAAATAATGCAAATCGAGGCCCAAAAATCAGCCACAGCCACACAATTTAATACCTTGGAATCGCAAATAAAGGTACAAAAAGTGCAAATCGACAATTTAAACACAGAAATAGCACGCTTAAAAAAA
The DNA here is from genome assembly GCA_020720625.1 of Acetofilamentum sp. Lineage (GTDB taxonomy): Bacteria > Bacteroidota > Bacteroidia > Bacteroidales > DYOH01 > DYOH01. The sequence continues at coordinate 2,702 of DYOH01000129.1, forward strand.
CTGGTAGAAGAAGGTGCAGCACCACAACAAAAGTTGGATAACCTGGAGCAACAAAAAATGGTAATCGAACAGAATATTGAAAGCATCAATACACAAAAAAACAGTATTTCGGCCCAACTAAATGTAGCAGAAGCGCAAAAAGAAGTGTTGGAAAATCAATTACGGAAATGCTATCTTACAAATCCGTTAAGCGGCACTGTATTAAAGGTATACATAAGAAAAGGAGAATTGGCCGCACCCGGCAAAGCCCTATACAGACTTGCCAATCTCGATGAGATGGACTTAAAAGTATTTGTAAGCGGAGCACAATTGGCTCAAATAAAAATAGGCGAAACTGCCGAAGTGCTCATTGATGCCCCCGAAAACACAACAGAAAGCCTTGAAGGTAAAATTATTTGGGTGAGCGAACAAGCTGAATTTACACCCAAAATTATTCAAACCAGAGAAGAGAGAGTAAATATGGTGTATGCCGTAAAAATTGCTGTAAAAAACAATGGCCGTCTAAAAATTGGCATGCCGGCAGAGGTAAATTTCAATACATTGCAAAGCAAAAATGAATAATCGGAGTATCGAAATAGTAGAATTAAATAAGCGTTACGGCACCATACAGGCCATAAAAAACATTAACCTAACGATACAAACAGGCGAACTTTTTGGGTTGGTAGGTCCCGATGGAGCCGGAAAAACAACGCTTATACGCATATTAACCACACTTTTGCTCGCAGACAGCGGCAAAGCAAGCGTAAATAAGCTTGATGTGGTAAAAAATTATAAGCAATTGCGTGAACAAATTGGTTATATGCCCGGGAGATTTTCCCTATATATGGATTTGAGTGTTGAAGAAAATCTCGCTTTTTTTGCCACCATTTTTGGCACAAGCATACAGGAGAATTACGATTTGATAAAACCCATCTACTCGCAAATAGAAGCCTTTAAAACACGCAAAGCTGGTGCTTTGTCGGGAGGAATGAAACAAAAGCTCGCACTCTCCTGCGCACTAATACACCGTCCGAAAGTACTTTTTCTCGATGAGCCAACCACCGGAGTAGACGCAGTTTCGCGTGTAGAGTTTTGGGAAATGCTCAAAGAGCTAAAAAACACAGGCATTACCATCTTGGTTTCTACGCCATATATGGATGAGGCCGAGCTATGCGACCGTGTAGCCTTGATGCAAAATGGCGAAATACTGAGTATAGAAAGTCCGGATGAGCTAAAAAACAATTTTCCTCATGATTTGTGGTATATCAAAGCTGAGAATCAATATAAATTACTTCAAATTCTTCGCACTTGGGAAAAAACCTATTCGGCCCATGGCTTTGGGCAAAGCATACATTTTGTGTCGCAGGATAGCCAAATGAAAGAAGATGAAATACGGCAGTTTTTGGAATCGAAAACCTGCAAAATACAGCGGATTATGCGTATTGGAGCCAGTATCGAAGATTGTTTTATGGAATTAATGAATCAGCCCAAAAAAGCATAAAATGACAGCAGAAAACATCATAGAAGTTGAGAATCTAACCAAAATATATGGACAATTTTACGCCAACGACCATTTGAATTTTAGCGTAAAAAAAGGCGAAATATTTGGATTTCTGGGTGCAAATGGCGCCGGAAAAACCACTGCCATCCGAATACTTTGCGGGCTTTCGAAACCATCGGGCGGCAAAATTACAGTGGCCGGATTCAATGTGTATAATCAAACAGAGCAAATCAAGAGAAATATTGGCTATATGAGCCAAAAATTTTCGCTTTACGATGATTTAACCGTGAAAGAGAATATTGAGTTTTATGGCGGTATTTACGGATTAAACAACAAAACCCTCAGGCAAAAAACATCCGACTTACTCCAAAAACTTGATTTAACAGACAAGCAAAATTTTCTGATAAAGGACATTCCCCTAGGCTGGAAACAGCGATTGGCCTTTTCTATAGCGATTATACACGATCCACAAATCGTATTTCTCGACGAACCCACTGGCGGTGTAGATCCTATCACCCGCCGGCATTTTTGGGATTTAATTTACGAGGCTGCATTTAGTGGCATTACTATTTTTGTAACAACCCATTATATGGACGAGGCCGAATATTGCGACCGCGTTTCAATTATGGTAGACGGCAAAATAATAGCGCTCGACAGCCCCGATAATCTAAAAAATACATATCAAGTAGATACCATGAACGAAGTATTTCTAAAACTGGCACGACAAAAAATAAATTAGATACATGAAAGCATTTAAAGGATTTGTAATCAAAGAGTTTTACCATATTTTCAGGGATTACCGCACCATGCTCATCCTTTTTGGCATTCCCATTGCCCAGGTAATACTCTTTGGCTATATCATTACCACCGAAATAAACGAAGCCGGAGTGGCTGTTTTGGATAATTCGAAAGACGCTGTAACACGCGAAATTCAGAATCAGATGCTAGCATCCGGTTTTTTTAAAATTACAGCCCAACTATCGAGCGAAACAGAAATTGAATCTATTTTTCGTAAAGGCATAGCCAAAGAAGTAATCGTATTTGGAGCCAATTTCGAAGAAAACCTTCGAAAAGGCGAAGGCTCCGATTTGCAAATCGTTGCCGATGCATCAGATGCCAATGTAGCTAATTTGCTGGTAAGTTACACCACAGCCATTGTTCAGAATTATAATCGCCAGCAAATGGCAGATATGCAAATTCCGATGCAAATAGAACCCCGTGTAAGAATGTACTACAATCCTGAATTAAAGGGCGTTTACTTTTTTGTTCCGGGCATTATGTCGGTAATTCTGATGCTCATTTCGGCCATGATGACCTCTGTATCCATTGCCCGCGAAAAAGAAATGGGCAATATGGAAATTCTCTTGGTATCGCCCTTAAGACCAATCCAAATTATTATAGGCAAACTTATGCCCTATTTTCTTTTGTCGTTTGTAAATGCCGTAAGTGTAATATCGCTTGGCTGGCTGGTTTTTGATGTACCGGTAAATGGCAGCATTGTATTACTCTTGGCCGAAAGTATGCTATTTATTACCCTTGCATTGAGTTTAGGTCTATTAATCAGTTCGGTAGCGGCAAGCCAACAGGTTGCCATGTTTATTTCTATGTTGGGTTTGATGCTCCCCACCATTTTGCTTTCGGGCTTTATTTACCCAACAGAAAACATGCCCTTATGGCTGGAGCTAATTAGCTATGCCATGCCCCCAAAATACTACATTATAATTGCAAAAGACATAATGCTCAAGGGAGTTGGCTTGCGCTATCTATGGCCCGAAACATTGGTATTGTTAGGCATGACTTTGTTTTTTCTGATAGTAGCCTCAAAAAAATTCAAAATAAGATTAAGCTAAAATTATGAGAGTAATATTGCATCTGCTAAAAAAAGAATTTAGGCAAATTTTCCGGAATAGAATTATGATACCCATTATTTTTGTAATGCCCATTATGCAAATGCTTGTGCTGGTTTATGCAGCCACCTTCGAGATGAAAAACATAGATTTTGGTGTGATGGATGCAGATAAAAGCATCACAACTAACGAGTTTGTACAAAAATTAAGTGCATCGCCTTTTTTTAATCTCAAAGCCACCAGCAATAATCTGGATGAGGCCAACGAAAATTTGCTCAACGATAAAGTAGATTTAATATTGGTGTTTCCGGAGAACTTTGAAAAAAATTTGGTAAGAGACAACAAAGCCGAAATGCAGATTCTGATTAATGCAATTAATGGCACAGTAGCCGGAATCTCGCAGGCATATTTGGGCGAAATAATAGCCGAGTACAACAAACAAATAATTGCTGAGTTTTATAAAACCAATGTTGGTGTAGGACAAAACATACGAATTCAAGCGCAATTTTGGTATAATCCGGAACTAAACTACAAAGTATATATGGTTCCGGGCATTTTAGTTGTACTGGTTACGGTTATTGGCATGTTTTTATCGGGCTTAAATCTGGTGCGCGAAAAAGAGATGGGTACCATTGAACAAATAAATGTAACGCCCATTCGGAAATACCAGTTTATTGTAGGCAAACTCTTGCCATTTTTGTTTATCGGGTTGTTCGATCTGGCCTTTGGACTTGTAATAGCCAAAATTATTTTCGACATTCCAATGGTTGGCAGCATGCTTACCCTGTTTATCATGGCTTTTGTGTTTTTACTGGTGGTTTTAGGTGCCGGACTTTTGGTTTCCACATTTACCGAAACCCAACAACAATTAATGTTTGTTGGATATTTTGTGATGATAATATTTATACTGATGAGCGGAATTTTTACCCCCGTGGAGAGTATGCCAATATGGGCACAAAAATTTAATCTCATAAATCCGATGTATTACTTTATTGCAGCCCTTCGCATGATATTACTCAAGGGGAGCACACTGGCCGATTTACAGTATTATTTCTACAGTTTACTTGTATTTGCAATTGTAATGATTTGGTTGGCGGTATGGAAATACAAAAAAGTAAATTAAAGTCAAAAATTTGATTTTTGATTTTAAAAATTTACCTTTGAATAAAGATTACGAACCAAAAGACGAATCAGCAAAAAAAAGTAAACTATGAAAGTACTCGTAGCCGGAGCTACAGGCTTAATCGGCAAACATTTAATACCGGCGTTACAGAAAAAAGGTCATCAGATTGTAGTACTCACCCGCAATGTATTAAAAGCCAAATTGCTTATTGAAGAACATGTAGAGTTTATAGAATGGAATTCGGAGCCCACAGCTGAATTAATCAAAGCTATAGAAACTGCCGATGCAATAATAAATCTTGCCGGAGAAAATCTGAATGCCAAAACCTGGTCAAATTCGCAAAAGAAAATCATTATAGATAGCCGCATAAACGCAGTAAAAAAACTATCTCATGCAATAATGCTTGCCAGCCATAAGCCCAAAGTATTCCTACAGGCATCAGCTACGGGATATTATGGCACAGAATGCTACACAGGAGTAGACGAAAGCGGAGCCAAAGGCATTGGATTTCTGGCCGATGTAGTAGAGCAATGGGAAAAGGCCGACGACGAGGTTGAAAAATCAGGAATAAGATACATATTGCTTCGCACGGGCGTGGTTTTAGAGCCAAATGAGGGCGCCCTCACGGCCATGGTTATGCCCTTTAAACTTGGCGTTGGCGGCCATCTAGGCAAAGGCGACCAATACATTTCATGGATTCATTATCAGGATGAGATAAACGCCATTGTTTATCTGCTCGAGAACGAAAATTTATCGGGCACCTTTAATCTAACTGCCCCAAACCCGGTAAGCATGCGCGAGTTTGCCAAATCATTGGGTAAAAGCCATAATCGTCCATCGTGGTTTCACATTCCGGCACCCTTCTTAAAAATGGTGATGGGCGAAAAAGCCAAAGAGATGATACTTTCGAGCACCAATGCCCTTCCCAAAAGGCTACTCGAAAGTGGATTTAGTTTTAAGTTTAAAACCATTGACGAAGCATTCCAAGATTTGTTTAAATAATGAGTCTAGTCTAAAAACCCTGCCAGCGTTGATTTTTATTAAATGCTGTAACTGTACAAAACAGTTTATAAGTCAATTAAGAAAACGCTGGCAGGGGTATAATCATTTTTTCAATCTTTTTAGACTGAACTCAATAATAATTCATAGTTCAT
>DYOH01000029.1 GCA_020720625.1 Acetofilamentum sp.
AAATATCGTGTGGATGCCTACATTTATAAGGATAAAAATGCACTAATTCTATTGAGGGAAAAGATTTCTAAACTTGTATTATAATAATATTTCTGTACCTTAACTTAAGGCACTTGAAATATTCGCTCCATTCTCCGTATATTATGTTAAGCAGATTGCCAGCCATTGAATTTATTGGACAATGAAAGAGTAGTTATTCTATTTTGTAAAAAAGCGCAATTTTTTGTTTACATTTATATCAGATAAATATTTCCCAAACATTATGTTAAGTGCTTATGACTTTTTTTTATTTTTATCCGGTAAATATAGAAATACATTATTTCGCATATCGGTTTGCATTTATCTACTGTTCTACATCTATTTTGTATTTCAATGGTCTATTTTCCAATTTTTTCATTATTTATTCTATTATGGATTTGTTACATAATTTGTACTCTTCAATTGCTACATGCGCCATTTTGGAACTTTGGCCATTTGCATTTTTTTGTCCGATAATTAATATTATGTTAAGTAGGAGATATGAAATCTCATCACTCAACTATCATAAATACAGGACTTTAGCTTACAAAATAAAAAAACCGACCCCACCGGGCCGGTTTCAAGATTAAACATAATATGTTCTATACCAATGTCTTTGCAATATTTAGTGCGGCTTCGTAATCGGGTTCTTGAGCTATTTCGGGAACATACTCCACATGGCGAATAATTCCTTCTTTGTCAATTACCACTGTTCCACGGGCAAGTAAACGCAACCCTCCTATTAAAAATCCGTATTTTGTACCAAAATCTACCTGTTGATAATCGGAAAGCATCACCACTTTGTCTATTCCTTCTGCTCCGCAAAAACGCTTTTGCGCAAAAGGCAGGTCATTTGAAATACTCAGTATTACTATGTCTTCTCCCAATTCTACGGCTCTTTTGTTAAATACCCGATTCTGTGTGGCACATACCCCGGTATCTACAGATGGAAAAATACTCAATATTCTTACCTTGCCATCGTATTTACTCAATGATTCTTCTTCAAGGGCTCCATTTACTACTTTAAAATCGGGCGCTTTTGTTCCAACTTTGGCTTCGTCTCCTAAAAGTACCACCGGTTTACCTACAAAGGTAACTTTTCCTTCTGTTTTCGTTAGCATAATTTATTCATTTTTAGGGTTTATATTCAAATTTTTAGGAGCATCTAATTGGTGGTTTCCTGGCGATTGAAGTGCCTTTGGTTTTACCTTTACAACTATTTTGTTTTCTGCGCTGTCTAAATCAACCAATAATACGTCGCCGTTTACAACTGAGGCCTCTATGATGGCTTCTGCCATTTCGTCTTCAAGATATTTTTGTATAGCTCTTTTCAACGGACGGGCACCAAATTTAATATCGAAACCTTTTTCAGCAACAAAATCTACTGCCGCCGGCGTTAACTCAAGTGTATAGCCCATCTCTTCCACACGTTTGTATAATCCGGTTAATTCTACGTGAATAATCTTATGTATATCTTCCTTTGTAAGATTATTAAACATTACTACGTCGTCTATACGGTTCAGAAATTCCGGTGCAAATGCTTTTTTAAGAGCTTTCTCAATTACCCGCTTGTTGTTTTCCTTATCGGTTTCTGCTCCTGCAAAGCCAACTCCTTTACCAAAGTCTTCAATTTGACGGCTTCCGATATTGGATGTCATAATTACAATGGTGTTTTTAAAATCAACCCGGCGACCTAAACTGTCGGTTAATTGCCCATCGTCGAGCAATTGCAATAATATATTGAAAACATCAGGGTGCGCTTTTTCTATTTCATCCAAGAGTACCACTGAATATGGCTTACGTCTTACTTTCTCTGTTAGTTGCCCGCCTTCTTCGTATCCTACATAACCGGGAGGTGCTCCAACGAGTCGCGATACGGAAAATTTCTCCATGTACTCGCTCATATCAATTCGTACCAGTGCATCTTTCGAGTCGAACAAATACTCTGCGAGCACTTTGGCCAATTCGGTTTTTCCAACGCCCGTAGGACCCAAAAATATAAACGAACCAATGGGTTTGCTTGGGTCTTTCATTCCTGCACGGTTCCTTTTTATGGCTTTTACTATTTTGTTGATGGCCTCTGACTGACCAATTACCCGTTTTTTTAGTTGGTCGGCCATTAAAAGCAGGCGTTTGCCCTCTTCCTGTGCAATTCTGGTTACCGGAATACCTGTCATCATTGCAATTACTTCTTCAACGCTTTTGTCGGTTACTAATTGCCGGTTTTGCGACATTTCACGCATCCATTTGCGCTTCTCGTTTTCGAGTTCGCGCATATAATCTTGCTCTTTGTCGCGGAATGAGGCTGCCAATTCAAAATTTTGACTTGATACGGCGCTTACTTTGTTTTGCTTGGTCTCTTCGAGCAGTTTTTCTATCTCTTCTATCCGCTTTGGTACTTGAATATTTGAAATATGTACGCGAGAGCCTGCTTCGTCCAATGCATCTATGGCTTTATCGGGTAAATGCCTGTCGCTGATGTATCGTTCGCTTAGCCTTACACATTGTTCTAAGGCTTCGTTGGTATAAGTTACGTTGTGATGGTTTTCGTAGCGCTCTTTAATGTTGTGCAGAATTTCGAGTGTTTCCCCTGCACTTGTCGGGTCTACCATTATTTTCTGAAATCGTCTTTCAAGTGCACCATCTTTCTCTATGTGCATGCGATATTCGTCTAAAGTAGTTGCACCAATACATTGTATTTCGCCTCTTGCAAGTGCGGGTTTTAGCATATTGGCAGCATCTAGCGAACCACTTGCACCGCCTGCTCCTACAATGGTATGTATCTCGTCTATAAATAGTATCACATTATTGGTATTGGCCAGCTCATTTAAAATGGACTTCATGCGTTCTTCAAACTGACCACGGTATTTGGTACCTGCAACGATAGAGGCCAAATCAAGGGTTACAATTCTTTTATCGAAGAGCACTCTTGATACCTTTTTTTGAATGATGCGCAATGCTAAACCTTCTACAATAGCAGATTTACCAACGCCTGGCTCGCCAATTAGTACCGGATTATTTTTCTTGCGACGGGATAGTATTTGTACTACCCTTTCAATCTCTACATCGCGGCCAACTATTGGATCCAATCTGCCTTCCTCGGCAGCAACCGTTAAATCTATACCGAAATTATCCAAAACCGGAGTTTCTGAACTGGCCTGTACTTTGCCAGTTGACTGCGGTGCACGGGATTTCTGTGGTCCATCCTCTTCGTCATCGTCATCGTCATCATCATCCGGATTTTCCGACGAGCCCATGGTTTTTTCTAAATCAACTTCGGTCTTAAATACATGGTAGTCAATATTATACTTCGAATCCAATACTTTCGAAACCGTATTATTGTTCTCTTTTAACAAAGCCAACATTAAATGCTCGGTGTCAGCAAAATCGTCGTTAAATGCATTTACTTCTAAAAGCAAAAGTTTCATAATCTTATCGGTGCTTTGGAGCATCGGCAATGAATTGATATCATCCAATTTCGAAGATTTATCCGTATGAAGTTTGCTTTCAATTTCTGCTTTTATGTTTTCAAAATCTACGCCCATGTTGTGAAGTATATCTATGGTAAGTCCATCGCCTTCGCGCAGAATACCTAAAAAAAGGTGTTCGGGTGCTAAAAACGGATTACCTAGTCGTATAGCTTCTTCCCTACTGTAGGCTAAAATGTCGTTTACTCGTTGGGAGAATTTTGCGTCCATATTTTTTATTTTCTAATTTCCAAAAATACTACTTTTTTCTTTTCAAATGAAGTTTTGTTGGTAACTTCCTTCATTTTTTATTATTTATTAAACTTTTTTTTCTCGCAATTTATAGTCCAATGCTGCGCTACTGCCATTTTGTCGCTATTCTTAAATAGGTTCTGACTTATATTCCTTGCCTTTCGATTTTGTGGATAAGTTTATACGCTTTTTTTTCGCTCAATCCAATTATTATTTGTAGTTTAGAGCTCATTTTTAAAAAGCGCCTGATTTATACAAATGATTTATTATTAGGCGCTTATTCTAAGTATAGTAAATAATCAATATGAGTTCAAACGAAAGAATTTTGAAGATTGACATCGAGCAGGAAATGAAAGCGGCCTACATAGATTATTCTATGTCGGTGATAGTTTCCAGAGCCCTTCCGGATGTGCGCGATGGTTTTAAACCTGTTCACCGACGTGTGCTTTTCGGTATGCAGGACTTAGGCTTAGCTGCCAATAGACCTTATAAAAAATCTGCCAGAATCGTTGGTGAAGTTTTAGGTAAATATCATCCTCATGGTGATAGTTCTGTCTATTATACAATGGTGAGAATGGCCCAAAACTGGTCGCTCAGATATCCTTTGGTCGATGGCCAGGGTAACTTTGGCTCAGTTGACGGTGATAGCCCTGCGGCTATGCGTTATACGGAAGCTCGTTTAAGTAAAATTGCCGAACAGATGCTCCGCGATATTAACAAGGAAACTGTTGATTTTCAGCTAAATTTTGATGATTCTTTACATGAGCCTAAAGTTTTGCCTACAGTATTACCTAATTTGCTGGTGAACGGTTCGTCGGGAATTGCCGTGGGAATGGCTACCAATATGCCTCCACATAATCTCACCGAAGTAGTTGATGGTATTGTGGCTTATATCGAAGATCCAGAAATTAGCATCGAAGGCTTGATGAAGTACGTTAAAGCTCCTGATTTTCCTACCGGTGGCTCTATTTATGGCTATCAGGGTGTAAAAGAAGCTTTCGAAACCGGCAGAGGCCGAATCATTATTCGTGGTAAGCATCACGTGGAAACAAATCCTAGCGGACGCGAAAAAATTATCGTTTCTGAGATTCCATATCTGGTAAATAAAGCTGAGTTTATTCAAAAAGTAGCCGATTTGGTGAACGAGAAAAAAATTGAAGGTATCGTTTATGCAAACGACGAATCCGACAAAAACGGAATGCGCATTATCTTTGTTTTGAAAAAGGATGCCATTGCTAATGTGGTACTTAACAAATTGTATAAATATACAGCCCTTCAATCTTCATTTAGTGTAAATAATATTGCCCTGGTGAATGGAAGACCAATGACTTTAAACCTGAAAGATTTAATACATTATTTTGTTGAGCATAGGCACGACGTGGTTATTCGCAGAACACGATTCGAACTTAAAGAAGCCGAAAACAGAGCCCATATTCTCGAAGGATATATTATTGCGCTAGACCATATCGACGAAGTAATTGCCCTTATTAAGGCCAGCAGAACTCCTGATATCGCCAGAACTGGTTTAATGGAAAACTTTGGTTTATCAGAAGAGCAAGCAAAAGCTATTCTCGAAATGCGTTTGCAAAGATTAACCGGTCTCGAAATTGATAAAATAAGACAAGAATACGACGAATTACTCAAACTTATTAACTATTTAAAGGAAGTTCTCGAAAAAGTAGAACTCCGCATGAAAATTATTAAAGATGAGTTGCTCGAATTGAAAGAAAAATTTGGGGATGAGCGCAGAACTGACATTATTTATACAAGCGAAGAATTTAATCCGGAAGACTTTTATGCCGATGAACCTGTTGTTATTACAATTTCGCATTTGGGTTACATCAAAAGAACTCCCCTAAACGATTTTAAAACCCAAAACCGTGGTGGAAGGGGGCTTAAAGGTAGTTCTACAAGAAACGAAGATTTTATTCAGCATATCTATGTGGCCACTGTGCACAATACCCTTTTGTTGTTTACCGAAAAAGGTCGTTGTTTTTGGCTCAAAGTTTACGATATCCCTGAAGGTGCGCGCACTACACAAGGTAGAGCCATTCAGAACCTCATTAATATTGAACAAGACGATAAGGTTAAGGCCTATATCAACTTGAGTGGTAAACTCTCTGATCAACAATACATTCAAAATCATTACATTATACTGGCTACCAAAGGCGGTATTATCAAAAAAACAACGCTTGAGGAGTATAGCAGACCTCGACAATCGGGCATTAATGCTATTACCGTGCGCGAAGCTGACCATTTGCTCGAAGCTCGTTTGACTGATGGAACCCACGAAATTTTTATGGCTGCACGCTCCGGAAAAGCAATCAGATTTAACGAAAGTGCCGTTAGACCAATGGGACGCACAGCAAGTGGCGTTAGAGGTATTAAACTCGAAGAAAAAGATGAGCTTATTGGACTTATTACCATTGCTCCCAACGACGATGCAACTGTGCTGGTAGTTTCCGAAAACGGATACGGTAAACGTACGGGTATTGATGCCTACAGAGTTACTAATCGTGGTGGTAAAGGTGTTAAAACCATGAATATTACTGAAAAAACCGGTGATTTAATTGCCGTGAAAAGTGTAAACGATAACGACGACTTAATGATTATTAATCGTTCCGGTATTACAATCAGGATGCTTGTTGCTACTTTGCGAGAACTCGGAAGGGCTACGCAAGGGGTTAAACTCATTAATATTGGTAAAAACGACGCCATTGCAAGTGTAGCTAAAGTCGACAAAGAATACGTTGATAGTGCAGACGAAATGGGCGAAAGTGAAAAAGAAGGCGATGAATTTGAATCTGATATTACTGAATAACGATTACTTTCTTTTTAGTAAAAAAAAAGGAGCCAGATGTTGGGCTCCTTTTTTTTGCATTTTTTTTAAAATTTATGTTTCTGACCCGGACGGCATTCATATAAATAAAATTTATCGCATTCAATTTATATTATCTAAAATCAGGTGTAATTGCAATATTATTTAAATCATTATTTTACAATTACATATAGCAATATTTTAAAATTACTTCTAAATAATTTATTACAACATAATTTAAGAGTTAAAAGTCTTAAATTAGCACTTAGTATTAATCCTAAATTAATGTAACATGAAAAATTTCAAAATTTTAGCATCTTTTTTGCTTATCTTTTTCTTTGCATCGAATGTATCTTTTGCCGCTGAAAATCTGAATCCGGCACACAATGCCGCAAAATCTGCTGTTGATGTACAACAAATGGCACCGCAAAGTGCGAAACAGATAACGCAATCGGAAATAGTTTTAAATCAAAATGTTAAATCCGAAATTCTAAAATCAAATAAAAAAGCAAACAAAAAAATGGCAGATCCTACAAAAACAAATGTAGAAAAAACCATCCTCTTTATTCTAGCCATTTTTATTCCATTTTTAGCTGTTGGATTACACACAAATTGGGGAATGCCAACTGTTTGGAGTTTACTTTGGACTTTCCTTGGATTTTGGTTATTGGGAGTAATTCACGCTTTTATTGTTTTGATGAGATAAGATTTTTATGATATCTTTTAGGGGCTGATCTTTCAAAGACAGCCCTTTTTTTTGCTATTTTCAGTGCTTTTTATGCCTAATAACCCGAAAATATTTTTGAAACATGAGCAATAATTTTTTAGGCTTAACTAATTTCATTAATTTTGTGCGGTAATAATAAAATGTCTTAAAATGAGAAACTTAGTCTATTTATTTGTAATTATGTTTTTTGCTCAGGTTACAATGGCGCAAGCTCCAAGCCCAATGAAACCTTATGCAACACTTAAATCAGCAGTCGAAAAACTAGAGTCTGAGCTTAAAGAACCTCAGCAGGCTGATTTTCCTGATGAAAAAAAATACCTGAAGGCTAAAGCCAAATACGATAAAAAAGTGGCTAATCCTTCTACCTGGTTTACATTAGGAGAAACTTACAAAGAAATTTATATGTATGCCGGTGCCAATATTGGCTATGGTGCTCCCGCGCAAACAACCATTTTCTTAAAAGGTACGCCAAAAGAAAAAGCAACTTTAGAAAATAAAGAAACATGGATTTATGACGATTTCAAGGTTCATTTTGAAAATGGCGTTGTAAAAAAATGGGAAATGAACGAAGAATTTCCCGAAGCAATGAAAAAAGCTGTGGCTGCCTATAAAAAAGTATTTGAAACAGATGTAAAAAGCGCTTTCCAAAAGAAAGTTATTGCTTCTTTGGTCGAATTACGTAATTACACTCGTGGCGAAGGTATTATGTATTATTTCGACAAACAACTCGATAGAGCGGTAAAAGCCTACACTTGCTCTTCTAATCTTTATTCCATGGAAGAAATGAAAGCTTCGGATACCGTAAATTATAATATCTCTGAGATTTATTATTATGGTGCCGCTTTTGCCGATGCCAACAACGATTACGAAAATGCCGTGGCCTTTTATGCAAAAAATATTGAATACTGCAAAGCTGCACCCGAAAAATGTACCGAATTTGTTAAATCTTATCGCTACTTAGCCAACGATTACAAACAAATGGAAAACGCCGAAATGCAGGAAAAAGCCATGATGGAAGCTTACGCTAATTTTCCCGAAGATAAAGACATTTTGGTAGATCTTACCCAGTTTTATCTCGATGGTGGAAATAGCCAGAAAGCGCTCGAATTTTTGGATAAAGCCCTCGAAAAAGACCCCACTAATCATCTTTATGTATTTGTAAAAGGTACTCTTTACGATGGTTTTAAAACCAAAGTGTACGAACAGATGGATTTGTTGCGTAAAGAAGTTTATATTGCCGATACCGCAAGACAAGAAGGCAAAATGGCTAAAAAAGATTTCACAAGCTTTAAAGAAACTAAAATGGCCGAAATTGAAGCCCTTTGGCCAAATGCCGACCTCGAAATGTCTAAAGCTAAAGACATGTACAACAAAGCATTATCTATTGATCCGGCATATTTTAATGCTAAATTTAACTTGGGTGCTATTTTGTACAATAAAGGTGCTCAGATTATTAAAATGGCCGATTTAATTCCAACCTCGGATATGAAATCTTACGACAGGGAAATGGAAGAGGCCAAAGTTATTTTCGAAGAAGCTCTTCCATTCCTTGAAGAAGCGGTATTTATTGAACCCGAAAATCTTGCTGTACTGCAAACCTTAAGCACTGTTTATGCAAAATTGGGAAAATACGATAAAGTAAAAGAGCTAAAAACAAAAGTGGAAGAAATTGAAGCCAAAGAGGCTACTAAAATTAAGTAAATTAACTCATGCTATGCAAAAAAGCCTGAAGGGAATACTTCAGGCTTTTTTTTCCCTGTTATTTTAGAATTTTTTATCCATTAGTGCGCAATTATTCAGCTATTTCGGCAAAAAGTTCGAAAGAATCTGCACCAATAATTCGTGCTTGATAAAACTCACCAGGTTTTAAATTTCTTGCATTTAATATTACTTCATTGTCTACATCGGGCGAGTCGAATTGGGTTCTCCCAATATAATGATTTTTTTCTTTACGGTCAATAATTACCCGGTGGGTCTCCCCTACCCTTTTCTGATTGATATTGAATGATATACCTTGCTGCAAATCCATTAATTTATCGGCCCTGGATTGCTTTATTTCTTGTGTAATGGTATCGGCAAATCGCGAATACCCATAAGTACCTTCTTCGGTTGAGTATGTAAATACGCCAAGCCTGTCGAACTTACTTTCTTCCGTAAAACGAAGCAGTTCTTCGAAATCCCGCTCCTCTTCGCCCGGATGCCCTACAAGCATTGTGGTTCTTATAGCCATTTCGGGTACTTTTTCTCTTATGGTTTGTATTAGTTTTCTTGTTGCACTGGCGGTATGTGCTCTGCGCATATTTCGCAGTACATTATCGCTGATATGCTGTATTGGTATATCAATATATTTACATATATTACTTCGCTCCTTTATGGCATCCAGTATTTCAAACGGAAAATTTCCCGGATAGGCATAATGGAGCCTTATCCATTCTAATCCATTAATATCTGATAATTCCATAAGTAAATCGTACAAGGCATTCTTTTTATATATATCAATGCCATAATAGGTTAAGTCTTGAGCAATGAGCATTAGTTCCTTTACTCCGCCCTTTACTAATTGCGTGGCATTTTTTATCAAAATTTCCTTTTCTACAGATTTATGTTTGCCCTTAAATAAGGGAATTGCACAAAATGAGCAGGTTCGGTCGCAGCCTTCTGATATTTTTAAATAGGCGTAATGTTTTGGTGTGGTTAATAACTGCTCGCCTATCAGATTTTTTTTATAATCTAATTGAAGGCTTTCAATTATTTGTTTTTGGTCATAAACACCAAAATAGGCATCAACTTCGGGCATTTCGGCTTCAAGCTCTTCCTTATAGCGCTCAGATAAACATCCCATTACATATACGCTATCTATTATACCTTCTTCTTTGGCTCTGATATGCGACAAAATGGTGTTTACCGATTCTTCTTTGGCATCGGCAATAAATCCACAGGTATTAATAATTACAGTGCGGGCGTCGCTGTTATCTTCGTTGTGTACAATTTTTATCTTGTTGGCCGCAATTTGTTTCATCAAAGTTTCCGTATCCACAAGATTTTTCGAACAGCCTAGCGTAATTATATTTATTTTTTCTTGTTTAATGGGTTTCATTCGCCTGAAATTGATTATTTAGTTTCAAATAAAGATTTTACAAATTTGCTTTTATCAAATATTTGTAGATCTTCTAATTTTTCACCAATACCAATGTATTTTACTGGTATTTTAAATTGGTCGGATATTCCAATTACTACACCACCTTTGGCGGTGCCGTCGAGTTTAGTAATGGCCAAGGCATTTACCTCGGTAGCAAGGGTAAATTGCTTGGCTTGCTCAAAGGCATTCTGCCCCGTGGAACCATCTAATACCAATAATATTTCGTGCGGAGCTTCCGGTATCACTTTTTGCATCACTTTTTTTATCTTACTAAGCTCATTCATAAGATTTATTTTATTGTGCAATCGTCCCGCTGTATCTATTATTACAATATCAGCTTGCTGGGTTACTGCCGATTTTAAGGTGTCAAAAGCTACCGAAGCCGGATCGGCTCCCATGCCTTGTTTTACAATGGGAACCCCTACCCTTTCCGACCAGATCGTTAGTTGGTCTACAGCAGCAGCCCGAAAGGTGTCGGCTGCGCCTAAAACAACTTTTTTACCTGCATTTTTAAATTTATAGGCTAATTTTCCAATGGTGGTGGTTTTGCCAACTCCATTCACTCCAACTACCATTATTACATAAGGCATACCATTATTCGTTTCGAAACTAAAGTCTCCGTTGGTCTCATTTTCGGCCAGCAATCCCGATATTTCGTCTCTTAAGATATTGTTTAGCTCTTCTACGCCAAAGTATTTGTCTTTCGATACCCTGTTTTCTATACGTTCTATTACTTTAAGTGTGGTGCTTACTCCTACATCGGAGCTAATGAGTATTTCTTCCAGATTATCAAGTACTTCGTCGTCTACTTTTGATTTGCCGGCTACTGCGCGACTGATTTTTTTAAATACACTTTCTTTGGTTTTTTCTAAACCTTTTTCTAAATTTTCGTTTTTCTCTTTGTCTTTTGAGAAAAGATTGCTGAATAATGCCATTATTTATTTTTTGGTCGAAATATACAAAAATATTCTATATCAATTGCCTATAACTTGCTTTTGCTATAAATACAAAAAAAGCTTTCTTTTGTATGGAAAGCTTCTTTTGTAAAATTTTATGTCGATTTAATTTAGTCTTTTTTTGTAAAAAAATCCTTTATCTTATCGTTCGTAACAATCTCTTCTTTGAAAACGTAAGCACCACTTTTTGGGCTACGGACCATCTTAACTACTTTAGCATAGTTTTTGGCCTCTTTTTTCTGCATACTTGCAACTACTTTCTTTGCCATAACTGCTTATTTTATTTAATTTCTCTATGTAAAGTTACTTTTTTCAAAATGGGATTAAATTTCTTCATCTCCATTCTGCTTGGGGTATTTTTCTTGTTTTTTGTGGTAATGTATCTTGATGTTCCCGGCATTCCCGATTCTTTGTGCTCTGTACACTCCAATATCACCTGAACTCTATTACCTTTTCCTTTTTTTGCCATTTTTTAAGTTCTTTTAAAATTTATCGATATGTCCTTCCAATTTAGCATCTTTTAATGCTATGGCTAAGCCCTTTTTGTTTATTGTGCGCAATCCGGCGGCCGATACTTTTAAGGTAATCCATCTATCTTCATCTACTAAGAAGAATCTTTTTACGAACAAGTTGGGATAAAATCGTCTTTTTGTTCTTCTCTTGGAGTGAGAAACATTGTTCCCAACCATTGCTTTTTTTCCGGTTATTTGACAAACTCTTGACATCGTTCTATAATTTTATGTTCAATTACGCTACTGTACTTTTTTCTTATCTGAAACGGTGGGCAAAATTGGTGTTTTTTATTTAATTATACAAATTTTCTTTGGCTTTTGTGCTATTTTTTTACTCTTTTTTTTTACTCTTGTATCCATTACTTTACTTGACAAATTTTAATTCATTACTAATAAATTATTTACATAGTTGCTTTTTTATTTCCAAAACAATTCTTTATTCCAGTAAAATGTTTTTATTTAAAAATTTGATTTATTACCCTTTTTTTCCGAATTTTATACATAGCTTTAATTAGTTTTTTTTTTGAAAAAATACGAAAACTTGCTTTTCTATTTTTTTTGTTAGTTTGATATTTTACTATTAATATTATGTTTCATCTAAATTTTTAAAATTATGTCATTTGTATTACCCGAATTACCGTTTGAAAAGAAGGACTTTAAAGGTTTTATCTCAGTAGAAGGTTTTGATTATCACCATGGAAAACATCATGCCGCTTATGTAAATAACCTGAATGCTTTGATTAAAGATACCGATTTTGAAGGCCTATCGCTCGAAGATGTAGTAAAAAAGGCCGACAATGAAAAAAATATGGGCGTTTTTAATAATGCTTCGCAACATTATAACCATACTTTTTTCTGGAATTGCATGAAACCTGACGGTGGCGGCGTTCCTACCGGAGAAGTGGCCAAACTAATTGAGAGAGATTTTGGCTCTTTCCAAAATTTCAGAACTGAATTTTCGGCTGCTGCAACTAAAGTTTTTGGCTCTGGTTGGGCTTATCTTGCATTAAATAAGGAAAATAAGCTGGAAATTATGCAGTTTAGCAATGCCGGAAGCCCCTTTCTACAAAACAAATTGGCTCTTTTGACTATTGATGTTTGGGAACATGCATATTACATTGACCATAGAAATGCAAGACCTAATTTTATCAATCTTTTCTGGGAGTTTGTTAATTGGGAGTTTGTAAACAATCAACTTTTATAATTTAACCGGCTACGCCGGTTTTTTTTTTCGTGCATTTTCGTATATTTGTATAAACATTATCGCATTATGAAACGTTTTCCGGCTAAGTTTGTTGCTCAACGCATTGATTTCGAAAATATTTGGTGGAACTCCGGGCTGGTCGGCAATTTATATACCGACAAACCTAAAAGAAGTTTTTTTCCTCTCTTCTTCAAAAAATTGTCTTTTCAACAGGGTAAATCGGTTGTTTTATTTGGCGCTAAAAGGGTTGGAAAAACTACTTTCATCTTTCAGGCTATACAAGAGCTTTTAAATACAGGGTTTCGTAAACGTAATATTGTTTATATCTCGCTCGAAAATCCTTTGTATTACAAGTATACTTTAAACGAGATTATCGAAATACTTTTTTATCAACGTCATAACACAAAAAAAGAACCATATATTTTTTTCTTCGACCAGATTCAATATTACGCTGCTTCTGCAAGCGAATTGGTGAAACTTGTGAATGATTATCCAAACATCAAATTTGTTTTTTCGGGTTCGATGGGAAATTCTTCTATAAACACTTTAAAGGATGCCGAAGAGCTTTTCGAGTTTTTCAGACTACCTACACTTACTTTTTTTGAGTATGTAAATTTTATCCACAAAGAATCGTTTATCGAGTGCGACGAAGGCGTAGACAATTGTAATC
The DNA here is from genome assembly GCA_020720625.1 of Acetofilamentum sp. Lineage (GTDB taxonomy): Bacteria > Bacteroidota > Bacteroidia > Bacteroidales > DYOH01 > DYOH01. Next base: position 13,764 of record DYOH01000029.1, read on the forward strand.
TTCATCTTCTGAATAATTATTTTCTCGAATACCTTCAGTTTGGCGGGCATCCTGAATTGTTATTTGAGAATAAACTTCAAACCGAAAAGGTTAAACTTTTAATTAACAGAATATTAAATAAATTTACGCTAAAAGCTTTTCCTGGTTTGGCCGGAATTAACGAACTCGACGAAATAAATGCTTTTGTTGCTTACCTAATTCTAAATACCGGTAAAATTACAAATTCAAAAATTATCTCATCAGAAACCGAACTTTCCGTTAAAACCGTTTCTGAATTTATCGATTTTCTTAAGAATATATTCTTTATAAAAGTTCTTAAACCTTTTAGAATGCCAAACAGCGACGACTTTAAAATTTACATTGCCAATCCTTCCTTTATTACTGCTGTTTTTGATTTCGAAAATGTTATTAAATATCTGGATTTTAACCTATTGGTTGAAACTGCCATTCTTGCTCAATGGGAGAATACTTTAAAGGACTTTTGGTACTATCATTCCCCTGATTTTAGTATCTCATTTATTTCTTCTGATAATACCGAAATGGCTGAATGGTGCTCTGTTGTAAATTATTCAGGAAACAACATTAAAAACTATGACAAATTTACCGCTTTTTGTGAACAGGAATGTATTTATTTTCCAATTATTACCTCTAAAAATTTACTCGGACATCAGGAATTAAACGGTCTTATTTTAAGTAACCAGCCTTCTTGCCTTTATTGTTATCAAGTGGGCAGGCATATTATCGAATCACAACTTATCGACGATTAATACATTATATTATGATTAGAGAAAGAGATTATATTGTACTTCAAAAACTCGGAATCTCCGAAAATAAATTATACATGCAACTCGAGAACTTCCGAAAAGGTTTTGATGCCGCCAAGATTGTCAAACCTGCATTGGTTGATGATGGTATTATTCTGTTATCAGATTCTAAACTAAAAGATTATGTTGAGTTATGGAACCTGAATAAAGAAAAATATGTTATTGTAAAATTTGTTCCGGCATCGGGGGCTGCTTCTAGAATGTTTAAAGAGCTTTTCGAATTTCGCGAGGCTTATTCCCCAGATAAATATGCCGATTTAATGCTCAGGAAAGATTTTGGCTCTATTCACTATTTTTTTAAGCATCTTGATGAATTTCCCTTTTGGAACGAGTTACGCGACAAATATGCCGAAACAAATGGCGTTGCTATTGAAGAAGATTTGTTAAGAAAAAATTTTGTTCAAATTTTAAACTTTATTCTCGACGAAAAAGGTTTAAATTTCGGTTTCCTACCAAAAGGTCTCATTCATTTTCATCGTTATGCTTCTGAGGTGCGGAAAGCATTCGACGAGCATTTTGTAGAAGCCGCTCAATATGCTGATAGCGGAAACAAAGCTTTCTTGCATTTTACAGTATCGCCGGAGCACCAAAACTTGTTCGAGCAAAGGGTTAATCTGGTGAAAGAGCATTTTCAACAAACTTTTGGACTTCACTATATGGTCGGTTTTAGTAATCAGGAACATAGTACCGATACGGTGGCAGCAACTCCCGACAACCAAATTTTCCGCGACGAGAAAGGTGATATGCTTTTCCGCCCCGGTGGTCATGGGGCTTTAATTCAGAACCTAAACAATATTGATGCCGACATCATTTTTATAAAAAATATCGATAATGTGGCTCCAGACCATTTAAAGGCAAAGACTATTGATTACAAAAAGGCTTTGGCTGGTTTACTCATTTACTTCAAAGAGAAAATTCATTATTACATTGCGCAGCTCGAAGAAGTGGAAACGCTCGAAGACGAGATGATGGAAGAAATTGGCTTATTCCTTGTTCAAAATCTCTGTATTTTACCTAGTATGCAGTTTAAACCACAAAATAGGTTAGAACGTATTCGCTATCTTTACAACAAGTTAAACAGACCCATAAGGGTTTGCGGAATGGTGAAAAATGAAGGTGAACCAGGCGGTGGACCATTTTGGACAGAAAATGCTGATGGTTCTGTTTCGCTCCAAATTGTGGAATCGGCTCAAATTGATTTAAAAAATCAAGAAGTTAAGGAGATTTTTGCTGCTTCTACTCACTTTAATCCAGTGGATATTGTTTGTTATGTAAAAGATTTTGAAGGAATTAAGTTTGATTTAACTCAGTACGTTGATCCTGCTACAGGATTTATTGCAGAAAAAAGTTACGCAGGCAGAAAGCTTAAAGCGATGGAATTGCCTGGACTTTGGAATGGAGCTATGGCCGATTGGATTACCATTTTTATGGAAGTGCCCATTGATAGCTTTACCCCTGTAAAAACAGTGCAGGATTTATTAAGACCCCAACATAAAGCATAAAAATTATAATAGCCATGCAACTATTTTGTTTGCATGGCTATTTTTCTCTATAGCAGTTTAGCTAGCTCAAAATGCATACCATCTTTCCTGTTTCGGTAATGTCCGCCCCAGAAAAATCCAAATTTGTTTGCCAATGGCACCAATAATCTTACGCTGCCTTTTTCTCCAACTATTGGCGGCATTTTGCCTAACGCATTGGTTCTTATATTAATATCAAATGCTGTTCCATAAGCATGATTACTCAGCCTAACGGAGCTACCCCTTATAAATCGAGGGCCATAGCTACAGCACCAGTCGGTTACATAGCCCAAAAGACCTTCTTTTTCCCAAGCATCCCAAAGGGCTTTCATTTGCCTGGCTCCTTTTTCATGAAACAAAATATTGCCTTTATCGTGGCCCCAAGCTTGGTTAATTTTGTTTAATTGACTTATATATATGCTTTTGATGTGTTTTTTATCCCAGCCGTTGGTAATTTGTATGCTTCCATTTCCCAGCGGGGTATATTCAATTTTCCCAAAATATTCCTCTGTTTTTTCGGCCGAAAGGGTCCGAAAATCGGGCACAGGTGGCCAATCGTAACTATTCATATCATCAGATACAGATTCCCTGATAGGCTCTGTACTATTTTGCACTTCTTCGGGGGTATAGCCATATTCTTTGGCTTTGGCAAGGGTGCCAGGACCTACTACTCCATCGGCCTTTAATCCACTCATGGTCTGAAACTGTCGCGTGGCTAACTCCGTTTTTTCATCAAAATTACCATGAGCATCTACCAGATAAAATTCTTCTCCAATCAGAAAATACTGCCATTGCTCCACCAATTCACCTTTTGAGCCAAGTTTTATATATTCCATAGTGTTTGAGTTAATTTTTATACTAATTTAAACCTGAAGTTTTATTTACTCGATTTATGTTTTTTTCTTACTTTTGATTGGACGCTAAGTTAAGGAATATAAATTTTTACGCAAATTATAAAAGCTTTTTTTTAGATTTGTCAAAAATTTTGTTGCTTAATTTAATTTTGTAGAAATCTTTTTATTTATAAGCATGAAAAAAAATATCTGGCTTGTTCTTTTGATTTCGGTATACGCCCATAATGCATTTAATCAAACTACCAGAGTTAGCCGCAACAGATACGTTCCTGTGGTAGAAAATTATCTGCCGGCTTTTGATGATAAATCCGAATACGACGAATTTTTGTACTGGGACGGTGAAAAGTACCGCACGGTAGGTGGTAATTTTCTTATTGTGCATTATAATGCTCTTACCGGTAAAGATATTAGCGCTTCCAGAATTCATAAGTTCTACGAAAAGGAAATTCTTAAAAAACTTAATCCGGTTATTCTGTATGCCGGTAAGTTAAACCCTAACGACCCAGATGATAATATGTATCAAAGTGTGTATCGATTCGACATTGGAACCCGACAGGTTTGGGTACAAATTCTAAGCCTTAACAATGGTAAGGAATACGAAATTGTGGAAATTGAAGGAAGAGAGCGCGAAACAAACCTTACGGTTACTGATATGAAAACCAGGCTTGATAGTTTAGGTGCGGTGGATGTTTACATTAATTTTGATATAAACCGTTATAATATTCGTCCTGAATCTGAAGCCGTTATTATGGAAGTGGCTAAACTTATGATTGAATTTCCTGATTTAAACCTTATCATCGAAGGGCATACCGATAATACCGGCTTGCGGGAGAGAAATATTCAGCTTTCAAAATCGCGCGCCGAAGCAGTTAAAAAGGCTATCACTAATTTTAATATCGATGAAAGCAGATTAACCGCTATGGGTTTTGGACCAGATAAGCCTATTGCTGACAATAGCACCGAAGCGGGCAGGTCGAAAAACAGGCGCGTGGTTTTGGTTAGGCAATAGCTTTTAATTGTATTTTTTAGCTATTTCTCTTTGCATTTTGTATGCTTTTTAAAACAATATATTATTTTTGCCACCTTATGGCATTTTTTGCCTTTTTTAATTTTAAATAACGATATAATGAAAATTTCTTACAATTGGTTAAAGCAATATTTAGATATAGATTTTTCGGTAAATGAACTTTCCGAAATGCTAACATCTCTTGGCCTGGAAGTGGAAGGTATTGAAAAATTTGAATCGCTGCCCGGTGGATTAAAAAACTTTGTGGTGGCTAAAGTTCTCACCTGCGAACCACATCCTGATGCCGATAAACTGAGCATTACAACGGTTGATGCCGGAGATGGAAATATATATCCAATTGTTTGTGGAGCACCAAATGTTGCAGCCGGACAAACGGTTATTGTGGCTAAAGTTGGCGCTGTGGTTACTAAAGGAAATGAATCGTTCGAAATTAAAAAAGCCAAAATCAGAGGCCGGATTTCGGAAGGTATGATTTGCGCCGAAGACGAAATTGGCATTGGAACGGACCACGATGGTATTCTTGTTTTACATAATGAGGTGCAAGCAGGGATGCCTGCTGCCGATTATTTTAAAGTGGAAAACGATTCCATTTTCGAAATCGGACTTACCCCAAATCGGGCCGATGCCGCTTCTCATATAGGTGTTGCACGCGATTTAGCTGCATATCTTAAAGTTAACCTTAATCCGGTGCAATTAAATTGGCCATCGGTTGATAATTTTGTTGTTGACAATGAATCGAATACTATTCTGGTGGATATTCAAAATACCGAGGCTTGCAAACGCTATTCTGGTATTACTATAAGCAATATCACTGTAAAAGAATCTCCAGATTGGCTCAAAAACCGCTTAAAATCAGTTGGTCTTAAGCCTATAAATAATATTGTAGATATTACAAATTATATATTACACGAACTCGGACAGCCATTGCACGCTTTTGACGCTGATAAAATTATCGGTAAAAAGGTAATAGTTAAAACATTGCCTTCAGAAACTGAATTCATTACTTTAGACGATCAGGTGCGCAAGTTGAATCAACAAGATTTGATGATTTGTAATCAGGATGAGGGAATGTGTATTGCCGGGGTTTTTGGTGGAAAATCGTCGGGGGTTTCCTTGCAAACCCGCAATATTTTTATCGAAAGTGCCTACTTTAACCCAATTTTTGTGCGCAAAACTAGTAAAAGACATGCACTACAAACAGATGCATCTTTTAGATTCGAACGCGGCACCGACCCAAACATTACTGTTTATGCGCTTAAAAGAGCTGCTTTGTTGATTAAAGAAATTGCTGGTGGCTACATCTCTTCTCAAGTGATTGATGTTTACCCTTATGTGATTAAAAACGCCATAGTTCCACTAAATTTGTCTAAAACAAATAATTTTTTAGGCATAGATTTATCTGAAATGCAATTTGAAAAAATTGCAAAAGCATTGGATATGAGTATTGTAGAACACGAAGACGATGATTACGTGCTCGCTGTTCCGCCTTACAGGGTAGATGTTACAAGAGATGTAGATGTGGCTGAAGAAGTTTTACGCGTGTTTGGATACAATAATGTGCAATTTGGTGATGTGGTAAAATCAGCTCTCGCCTATGTTGATAAACCCGATAAGGAAAAAATGAAACAAATGGTTTCTGATTTTCTTGCCGCTCGTGGATTTAACGAAATGATGAATATTTCGCTCTCTAAAGCTGATTTTTATAAAAATTTGAATCATTATAAACACGAAAACCTAATTGTGCTCGAAAATCCTTTGAGCAACGATTTGGGCGTTTTTCGTCAGTCGCTTTTATTTGGTGCTTTGCAATCGGTAGAACATAACATAAAACGCAAAAAAGATAATTTGCTTTTATTCGAATTTGGCTCAGTGGCTTCAAAAGAACGACTGGATGGATTTACCAAAGACCTGGTTAAAACTTTTTTTGAATCTGTGCAATTGGCTTTATGCGTTACAGGCAATATTTACGACGAAAGTTGGAAAAATAAACCTGCAAAGGCCGATTTTTACTTTTTAAAAGCACAGGTGGAAAATATACTGGAGCGTTTGGGTTTGTTTAACACAAATATCATTGTGGAAGAAACACAAAACGATATTTTCGACTTCGGACTTGCGTATCAATGGCAAAATGCCAAAGATAATTTTTCACCTTTGGCAAATTTCGGAAAAGTAAAAGATTCTATTCTTAAAACTTTCGAAATTGATCAGGATGTATATTATGCCGAATTCTTTTGGTCTACAATGGAAAATAAGGCCAAATCGAATGCAAAATATATTGAAGCTTCTAAATTTCCATTGGTAAGAAGAGATTTGGCATTGTTACTCGATAAAAAAATTAGCTACCAACAATTGCGCGACTTAGCTTTGCAAACCGAACGCAAATTACTTACTGGTATTAATTTATTCGATGTTTTTGAAGATAAGAAACTTGGAGAAGATAAAAAATCTTATGCTTTAAGCTTTTTCTTACAAGATAAAACCAAGACTTTGCAAGACAAAGATATTGACAAGGTTATGAATAAATTAATTGATGCTTACAAACGCGAATTTAATGCCCAATTGAGATAGATTTATATGCGGATTTCTTTAATTTCGTTTTTATTAAGTTTGATTTTTACGTCGTGCTCGCATAAAGAGCACGACGTAAAAATTACAAATGCACTTGCATTGGATTCTGTTTTCCAAAACTCCTTAGATTCATTGCAACTCATGGTATCTGAACTTAATAACAAAGATTACAACGAAGCTTATTTCATCATCTTAACAAAATTGCAATACGCTGTATATCAAATAGATAGCTTGGCGGCTGACAATTTACACAATCGTGAAGAATTGCTCCAAATAAGGGCTAAGTTGGCAGAATATCGGTTAGTTATTGATCAACAACTGGATGAATGGCGTAATAATACCGAAATCCCTGATTCTGTATATTCTCCGGATTTAGATAGCAATTATCAGTTTTTCAGCTACTTGGTGTACAAAAAATTTCCGAAGAAATTCGATTCTCTGATAAATGAAAATAAACATTGGCTCGACTCATTAAAGCAGATGCCAAAAGCAATTAGCGAAAAATTTTAGTCTATCTCCTTGATTGTATTAATTAGCAATTGTGTAACTTTTTGTACGTTCTCATTAAAAACCTTTAATACTTCTTCCCAACTTACTGGCGTTTCGTTTTCTTTCCACGAATCGTAATCTGTGCTCATGGCAACTGCTGCATATGGTATTTGGGCTTCGTTGGCCAAAATGCACTCAGGCGCAACAGACATGTTGATGATATCTGCTCCCCAGTTTCTAAACATGTGCGATTCTGCTTTGGTAGAAAATCGCGGACCTTCTATGGTTATAACTGTTCCGAGTTTGTGAAACCGAATGCCCGCTATGTTACATTGCTTAATTAGCTTCTCTCTAAGAAAAGCATTAAATGGCTCCGACATTGGGGTATGTTTCATCTCGCCATCTTCAAAAGAATCAAAAAAACTGATGGCTCTATGTCGTGTGAAGTCGATAAACTGGTCAATAATTACCAAATCTCCCCTTTGAATTTCTTCTTTTAGCGAACCCACCGCCGTAGTGGCAATAATGTAATCAATACCTAAATCTTTAAACGCCTGAATATTGGCTCTGTTGTTTACTTGTGTTGGAGGTATTTGGTGTGCTTGTCCGTGGCGGGCAATGATATAAACTTCATGTTTTCCCATCTTGCCTTTTTTTATTGGGCTGCTGGGTGCGCCGTAGGCTGTTTGTATGTTTAAATGCGCTGTATTCGTTAGAATATCGGGGTTGTTGAGACCGCTACCTCCTATAATCCCAATTTTTTTCATCTTTTTTTCAATTTTTTCTGTAATAGCTAAATTAGATAAAATATTGCATCTAGGCAAAATTAACTTTGGTTGTTAGTTTCTTGAGCTGCTCTGCCTCTGCAAATAAATCATTGGCCGATGCAGCCATTTTCTCCGATTCTTCGGCGTTTTTTAACGTTACCATGCTCAATTCTTGTACCGACAAATTAATTGCCTGTACACCAATTTGTTGCTCTTGACTCATAAGTTTTATATTGCTGATTAATTCGGCGCTTTTTTGAATTTCTGGAATTAGCTTCGAAATTCTTTCTCCGGCGTTTTTCGATATTTCAACTCCTTCTTTCGATAGCTTATCTATAATTTCTGAGGCTGTTTTCGTTTTATCGGCAAGTTTTCTTATTTCTTGCGCCACCACAGCAAAACCTTGTCCGTGTTCGGCACTCCTTGCTGCTTCAATGGCTGCATTTATCGATAGAATGTCTGTTTTACCTGATATTTCGTTTATGATGCTCACTTTTTGGGTAATTTCGCTGATGGTAACAATCGTTTTGTCGAAAATTTCACGATTTTGCAAGGTTTCAAAGGCGGTTTGGGTCGAAATTTTTTCGGTATAGCTGGCGTTTTCGGCTGTTGCTACAATCGAATTGAATATTTCTTCCATTGCTGCTGCAATTTGCTCGGTTGTGGCTGATTGCTCTGTGCTATTTTGCGAAATAATATTCGATATCCTTGCCAATTTATTGCTGTTTTCGAATAAACGACCCGAACTTTTCTTTATTTGTTCTAATAGTTCACTAAGCAACTTATTTTGCTGCATTTTTGCTTCTATTTCCTTCTCTATCAAATTCGACGACCGGGCACTAATCAACTTTGAGTACCATACCGTTAAACTCAATATTATCAGCGTTATGGTATAATCTATTTGCGAAAGTATAAGATATTTCTGAATACTGGCATCATTACTTAATTTATTTGTACTTACGATAAAAAGGGTGGTAATTAAAACAAGTACAAAATTGATGATTAAATTTAATCGGGTAGAAAAAAGGAGACCTAAAACTATGATTAACAGCAAAAATTAATATGTTCCGCCTATAAAATTCATATATACCGGAGCACTATAAAGTCGCTGAAGAAGCGATAATATCTGTAGCACCAGCACACCTGTTACCAAAATGTTTCCAGCTAAACTTAATTTTCCGGAGCGAAGGAGTGCCAAAACACCAAGAACTAAAGCAATCATTATAAATGGAACCAAAGCATGTTCAAAAAAACCTTTTTTTTCTGTATGATTTATATACGAAATAATTGTTACAAAAAAAATTAGAATGGCTGAAATTGAGCCTATATAAAATAATGCTTTAGCCCGCTGCTGGGCAATAAATTAGCTTTGCTCATATTTAGAAAAATACGCTTGTAAAAATGTTTTCATGTCTATTTTAAATATAATAAATTAATACTACCCTTGGTTGGCTTAAGTGTTTTTTATCATTTGCTTTGGTGCGCCCAAATATATAATTAAAATTGTATTATCAGCTTATATTATTGTCAACTCATGAATCAAAATATATTTTTCTTTAGAACACATTTTTTGGCTAAAAATACTATTTTTGCTGCAAAATAATGCTTTTATGAGATATTTGATGTTGTTTTTAAAAGGGCTTGCAATGGGGGCAGCAAATGTTATTCCTGGTGTAAGTGGTGGTACAATTGCGCTAATTACAGGAATTTTTCACGAACTGATAGATTCAATTAAATCGTTTAACGGGGTAGCTTTAAAATTATTACTTAGTGCTAAGTTTAAGGAATTAATTGTTCATATAAATTTATGGTTTTTGATTTCTGTTTTCGGTGGAATTGGGGTTAGTATAATCAGTTTTGCCCGTATTTTTGGGTATCTTTTCGAGTACTATCCTGTTTATCTTTGGGCATTTTTCTTTGGCCTTATTCTTATATCTGTTTTTTACGTAGCTAAAACTGTTACGAGCTTTTCAATTACTACTGTTTTGTTTTTTGTCTTAGGCACTTCTTTTGCTGTGGGAATTACTTTTTTTAATCCGGCTACAGAGAACGATGCGTTTTGGTATCTTATCGTTTGCGGGATTGTGGCCATGATTAGTATGATACTTCCAGGTCTTTCGGGTTCTTTTGTTCTTATTTTACTCGGAAATTATCAGTTGGTAATGATTGATGCCGTTAATAATTTGTCGTTAAAAATTCTTATACCGGTGGCTTTGGGTGCCGCAGGGGGTATACTTGCCTTTTCGCATATTCTGTCTTGGATATTAAAGAAATATTATAACCAAACCATTGCATTGCTAGCTGGTTTTATTTTAGGCTCCCTTAGTACTATCTGGCCATGGAAAAATGCCATATATATGACTAATGCAGATGGTTCTCAACTCTTAAAAAGAGGCGAACCGGTAATTCTGACTTATGAAAAGTTTATTCCGGATGCTTTTTCCGGCGAAGTAGTTTTGGCTCTCTTATTTATGGTTTTAGGTGCCGCAAGCATCATTCTGATTGAATATTTGGCTGAAAAATCAAAAAAATAATGGCTACATTTGGATTGGTGGGAAAAAGCTTAAAACACTCTTTTTCTTCGGGTTATTTCACGAAAAAATTTGCTGATGCCCAACTTTCTCATCAATATCTCAATTTTGAGATGGATTCGGTGAATCATATTCATGATATCTGCAATAGATATACTGATTTATTGGGTTTTAATGTAACTATTCCATTCAAACAGGACATTATTCCATATTTAAACGAAACGGATGAAACTGCGGCAAAAGTTGGCGCTGTAAATGCCGTTAAGATTACTCGTTTAGCTAATAAAAAACTGCATTTAAAAGGTTATAACACCGACGTTTGGGGGTTTAAAGAATCTTTTCTCGAAAATTTGCAACATCACCATAAGCGTGCGTTAATACTAGGAACTGGAGGGGCATCTAAAGCTGTGGCTTATGTGCTTAACCAACTTCATATTAATTTCAGCTTTGTAAGCCGAAAACCGGTTTATTCGAATAATCAAATACATTACGACGATTTATCTGCCAACGTTTTCTCTCAATTTCAGATAGTTATAAATTCATCCCCACAAGGTCAGTTTCCCAATACTTTAAATTTTCCTGATATCCCCTATCATTTAATTAATGAAAAATTTTATCTTTATGATTTAATTTATAATCCGGCGGAAACCGTTTTTCTAAGGCTTGGAGCAAAGCGCAGCGCTACATGCATGAATGGCTATAAAATGCTGATTTTACAGGCCGAAAAGTCTTTTGAAATCTTTTCTGCTGAATAAATTTTATCCCTTATGACAAAAAAAGAGCGTTTTGATAAAGTAATTGCTTATTTCCTTGAATTTAGACCGGTGGCAGAAACAGAACTCGATTATTCCAATCCTTTTGAGCTATTGGTGGCAGTTATTCTATCGGCGCAATGCACCGATAAAAGGATTAACATGCTTACTCCAGATCTGTTTAGACGATTTCCTTCGGCACTCGAATTGGCTGAGGCTCCACCCGAAGAAGTATTTGAATACATTCGTTCTTGCAGCTATCCAAATAATAAGGCCAAAAATCTTGTGGGCATGGCCAAAATGTTGCTACACGATTTTAACGGAATTATTCCTGAGGATATTGACCAAATGTTAAAACTTCCGGGTGTTGGACGAAAAACGGCCAATGTAATTGCATCTGTTGTTTATAATAAACCTGCTATGGCAGTTGATACGCATGTTTTTAGAGTCGCTGCCCGTATTGGCCTTTCTACCGATGCAAAAACACCTTTTGAAACTGAAAAGCAATTGGTAAAATATTTTCCTTCTGAATTAATTCCATTGGCTCACCATTGGCTAATCCTTCATGGACGCTATGTTTGTTTGGCTCGTAAGCCTAAATGCGAAGAATGTGGTCTAAAAGAACTCTGTAAATTTTATTCCAAAGAAGAATAAATTCATATATATTTGCCGATTCGTTTTGTTCCAATACTATTTATGAAAAAAAGCAACGACCCTTTAATGCTCGCAAATGAGCCTGTTGGAAAATTATTGACTAAATTATCTGTTCCGGCAATTATGGGAATGATTTCTATGGCTCTATACAACGTGGTTGATACTATTTTTATTGGACAGGGTGCGGGTGCTTTGGCTATCGGTGGTTTAGCTATCGTATTTCCAATTCAGATGATTATTAATAGTGTAGCGCAAGCGGTTGGTTTGGGGGGGGCGAGTATAGTTTCGCGCAGTTTGGGTGCCAACGATATGGCAAAGGCAAATCTTACTTTCGGAAATATTATGACGCTCATTATCTTGCTTAGCATATTCATTCTTCCATTCGCATATTATTATCAACGCGAAATTCTTATCATTTTTGGCGCAGAAGGCCAGATTCTTGTTTATGCTCAAGAGTATTATAGTATTGTGATTTGGTCGGGGCCGTTTCTAAGTTTTGCAATGACAACCAACAGCATTATTCGTGCCGAAGGAAATGCACGGGTGGCTATGGTTACTATGCTTATATCAAGCGTGCTCAATTTAATTCTTGATCCAATTTTTATTTTCGCTCTCGATATGGGCATAAAAGGTGCTGCTTATGCAACCCTTATTTCTATCGTGCTTACTAATTTTTATTTATGGTTGTATTTTAAAAGCGGTAAAAGTGCTTTAAATCTAAAGTTGCAAAATCTAAAACCAGATGCAAAAATTATTTGGGAAACTATTTCTATAGGTGCATCTTCATTTACCCGCCAAGCGGCAGGAAGCTTTGTGGCTATTGTAATGAACCATAGTTTGATGCACTATGGAAGTGAAATGGCTGTTGCTGCTTATGGTGTGATTAACAGGGTTTTAATGTTTATTTTTATGCCTTTGTTTGGAGTTGTGCAAGGATTTATGCCAATTGTGGGATACAATTTCGGCGCAAAAAATTTTGGCAGAGTCCGTTCTGCCATTAAAGTTAGTTTTATGGCTACTACTATTATGGCCATGGCTGGTATGTTGCTGGTTTTACTCTTCCCTGCTCCTATTGTCCGTATTTTTAGTAACGACACAGAATTACTTGCCATTTCTAAAAATGCTTTGCAAATTATTGTTCTTGCTTTTCCGCTTATTGGTATTCAGGTAATTGGGGCTGGTTTGTTTCAGGCCCTTGGTAAGGCTCTGCCATCGCTGTTTTTATCACTCTCCAGGCAAGTATTGTTTTTGTTGCCCTTAATTGCATTTTTACCAACATTATTGGGTATTAACGGTATTTGGTACTCTTTTCCCTTGGCCGATGTTTTGGCCTTTAGCATAACTGCTTTTATGGTATATCGTTTAATTAAAACCATTCCGACGGAAAATGCCGAAAAAACTGCCTAATATTATTTTCTCAGTGCGATTGAATCTCTTAGGTCTCTGATGAAATAGCTTAGCTCTGCAAACAAATCGTTGTATAAATTCACATCCATCATATTTTTTATCGTTTTTTCGGAAAGCTGGAGCGCTTTGTAAAGTTCTTTTTTACCAGCCAGATGGCGTGCCAGCTTAAAGTCGCTAATCCATTGTATATATGAATTTTGTGGAATTTTTAGTGAGCTTATTATTCCTCTGGCTTTCACTAAATATTCATTAGCCTTTTCTCTATCGCCAAAATCATTGTAGAAGCCAGATAGCATATTGTACAGATTTATTAAGCCAAATTTGTTTTTCGTTTTATGTATTAATATATCCTCGGCCTTATGACCGGTTTCTATTGCTTTCGAAATATTTCCTGCTAAAAAATAGCCCGATGCCAATTGAATTATTATACTGGCTTCTATCTGAATATTTTTATTGGTCGACTGAAAATACGTATGCAGCGCCCTTAGAGTATAATCGTTAGATTTAATAAACATTCCGGAGCCTGCATAGGCAGAGGCAATTTCTAAATACAAATTATATATCTTTTCATTATTTTCGGAGTTATTCAAGACGCTTAATGCTATTGAGTAATAATTTACCGCTTTGTCAAATTTTTTTAGATATTGATAAATTCCGGCAAGCGCACGATAATAATTGATGATAATATCCTGATTGGCTTCTTCGTATTTGTTTTTCTCAAACTCTATGAGTTTTTTTATATAGGGAATGGCCATTTCGCGATGATGTGCTGAGGCTGTCAACAAGTCGACCAATCTGGCAAAATATCCGGATAAATAGTTATCGCTTATATTACTGATTCTTTGTAATATATGAACGGCACGAAACATGGCATTTATTGCAAAACTAAGCTCTCTGTCGGCAGCGGCTGTCATTGCAATAGAGTTATACAAAGCAGCAATTACCTTGGGGTCTATTTCTATCGAAAGCTCTCTGCTTATCGAAACAGATTGCTCAAGCATATCGGAAAGTATCCGCGCTTCGTCAAGTTTATTATCGTACAACAAATTATCGCAGGTAGTGTAGGCTATTGTCAGCATTTCTTCGTCAAAAAGCAATTCGTTCCAGATTTCTCTTAACTTTTGAAATGCTATAATCGAATGAACTTCTTTCTCCTTCACTTTTTCAAGCTTTCGGGTTAGCGCCGAAAGCATATTTAAAAGCCTAATTTCCATAAAACTAGCCTGATTTGAGAAAAATGCCTGAAATAGTTCGTATGCCTTTAGGATATACTCATAGGCCTTTTCTGTTTGATTCATGCTATCGTAGCTTACCGACATTTTTGTGTAAATAGCTACCAGTCCTGGATGCTCTTTGGTATAATATTCTATAATTCCGCTCGATTTTTGAAGATAAGTAATGGCTTTTGGATAATCTTCTTTGCTCATATATACCTGGGCAAATAACTGATAAAGTTTTGCATTGTCCGGATGATTTTTGCCCAAATTTGATACAAGAATTTTTTCGGCTCTACCTAATAAACTCAGGGCCTCTTCTATTTGCTCAAGTGCTTCGTAGTTTAAGGCCATATTCGACAGAAGCATGGCCTGGTTTATGGTATCCTTTTGATATACATTATAATTTATCTGGTAAGCTGCTAATAAGTGCGAATTTGATTTTTCGTATTCCTTATTATCGGAATATAGCATAGCCATATTGTTGTGAAAAAATCCAATAATCGGATGATTCTCAGGGAAAAATTTTTTCACCTTATTAAACTCGCTATTCATTTCCTTAATAGGTTGCTCATACATCCATTTGTTCAACAATATGGCCACTGAGTGGTATATGGAATTGTCCGGATGATTGCTGGTATTTATTTCTGTGGATATTTCCATAGCCTTTTCAATCTCCTCGCGTGCTAACCCATAATTTTCGGATGTTAAATAGGCCGAAGCCAGCGTAAAATGTAAACTTGCTTTTTCGTTGCTTGGTGTATCGTAATTAAAATTGAATATTTCGAGGGCTGTTAATGAATACTGTATGGCCAGTTCGGTATTTCCTGCATAATGGAATGCAACGCCCAGAAGTGAATAGCTCTCGGCCAAATATAAGTGCAATTTATCCAGATAACTTAATTGATTTTCTATAACTGTTTGAAGTATTTCAATGGATTTCTCGGGTTCATTTAAATCTATTAATATATTGGCGTAACCAAAAAGCATGCGGTCAGAATCTATTTGTGCGGCCTCTTTCTCTTTTAAAAGCTGATTGCCCTCCTGCAAATAATCCATCGACTCCGACTGACGGGCATTTAGACGCAGCAAAATAAAAAAATACTGGTAGAACTGACTTATGATACTTGTTTTGCTGCATTTTTTTAAATAAGGCATCGTGCTTTTTAATAAGGCCAAAGACTCTGCATATTTTGCTTTATGCTTTAACTGAACAGCTTTTGCCTGATTTATGATTAATGTAAATGTTTCGCTCTTTTTATCTGAATAATATTTTTTTAATGTTTGGTCCCCTTTTTTGTATTTTCCTGTTCTGTAGAGATATAATATTGTGTCGTTTAATAGTTCGGTTTCATTTATATTCCATTCCGGATTAAATAATTTAAAATAGTTTAAGGCCATATCGGCAAACATGGCTTTATGTATTATTAAGTGATTGCTGCTAAAATGTATATGCGATTGCAGAAAACTTAAATATTCCTGAATTTCATTTTGCAAGTTTTGGTTTAAATATTTTATAGCTGACGAATTGAGCTTTATTGAACTGTACTTCTTGCTTTTTTTTAAAATAAGTTTCTTTTTGGAAAGGCTATGCAAATTTTTATAAAACTCTTTTTCATCTGATATTCGCAAAATAACAATCAGGTCTTCGGCCAGAAAAAAATTACTTGGCAGAAGCTGAAATTTTGTGAGCAAATACAATTCATTTTGCGATAATTCTTCCATTTACTAAAAGGTTTGAATCAGCAAAAATAAAAAAAAAGCTGGTTTTTTTGGTCTGATTTGCTTTTTTATAACGCTAATGTGAGAAATTTTCAACAAGCTCGAATTCTATTATAAAGTTGGCTCCTTTGCCGGCTTCACTTTCACACCAGATTTTTCCATCCATATCGTCGATATATTTTTTTACAATCGACAAGCCAAGTCCACTTGATGCTTCGTTTCCGGTGGGTTGAGCGCTAAAAATACGGAAATTTTTAAACAGCTCTTTTAATTCATCTGCTGTAAATCCTTGTCCTTGGTCTTTTATCGATATTCTTAAACTTTCGTCGATAATTTCTTCGCGAATAGTGATGGTGGTATTGGCTGGTGAGAATTTTAAAGCATTAGAAATCAGGTTATCAAAAACTTGCGACAAAAATGCGGTATCTGCGTAAATATACTGTTTTTGGCGTAATGGTATAAATTCAAACTCAATTTTTTTACTCTCGGCTCTCTTTTGGTATTGATGTATAAGATCGATTAGCAGTGGTGTGGCTTGTACCGGTTCTATTGTAATGTTTTGCTTTTTCTCTTCAATGGCTTTTACGTCTAAAATCTTGCCTATCATTTCATTCATGCGCCATAGTGCACTTTTTAAATAGTCAAACTGCTTTATGCCGTTTTCGCTGATTCCTTTTTCTGTTTTGTTCAGTATCTCTATTGATGTTAATCCGGCAGTTAATGGATTTCTTAAGTCGTGCGCTACAATTCGTATTAATTTGTTTTTCTCTTCATTCAAATTTTTAAGCTCTTCGTTTTGCTTTTCTATCTGTTTATTTTTTTCTTTGATAAAATTATTGGCCGTTTCCAAATTCTCTGTTTTATCTTGCAATTGCTCGTAGGTTTCTGCATTCACCAGGGCTATTCCTGTGTATATGGCAATATTTCTAATCAGATTTAAATGATAATCGTCGTAGGCGTATTTTTTATAGCTCTGTACTGTAATTATGCCTATTTTTCTGTCGGCAATGGTAAGCGGAACATAAAACAAGGACGATGGAATTTGCTGTGTAACCAATTTTGTTGGCGAATCTCCGTACTTTAGGTAATCGGTTTCAAAATCGTTGATAAATATCTCCTCGTTATCAAGCAAGCATTTTACAGCTAACTTTTCTGTTTCTTTTATGGATAATTGTATGGTAGGGAGAACTTTCCCTTTCTCTTTTGCTGAAATAAACTCTAGCGAGAGGATATCTTTTTTATAAATTCCAATTCCAAAGATACTTGCATCTAATAAAGTATTGATGTTTTCATATACTTTATCAATAATGGTTTGTATAGAGAGGCTATAGCTTATGTCTTTTCCTATTTCGTTCAGCAGCGCCAAATCACTATAAGATTCTTTTAATCTTTCTACTGTTTTGCTTATTCGTTGCTTCTGCCTTTCTAATATTTTGTTTTGGGTCAGAATTTCGGCATTCTGCTGCATTATTTCTTTCGTCTTTAACCTAATCAATAGTTCCAGGTCTTCTTTGTTTCTTTTTAATCCTCTTAATCTTAGTACTACAAATATCGTAATTATTAAAATAAGCGAGAAAATAAGGATTAACCTGAATATGGTCGATTTCCATAGCGGTTCTACTATTTCAAAGCTATAGCTTATTTCGTCGCTCCAATTATTCTGATTATTGACTGCTTTGGCTTTAAAAGTGTATTTTCCTGGGGCTAAACTATTAAATGAAATAATATTTTGTGTAGTTATTGGCGACCACTGTTGTTCGAGACCTTCCAGAAACCAACTAAATTTTAAATCATTAGGATGATTAAAATCTGTCGCATTTAGCGTAAAGCTAATATAATTTAAGTTGAATGGCAACTTTGGTGTTTCTGGTAATTGAATCCATGGAATAATATTAGAATAATAATTTTTGTATGGTTCTGTGTGCCAGTCGATATCCTTTAAAAAAAGCTTCATCTCGCTGATATGCACGGTGGGTTTTGATGTGGTTAAATGCTCTTCAACGCCCGATATGGCTACTGCTCCGTAAATTGTTCCAAACCAATGACGGTTCTTACTGTCTATAAAAACGGCATTACCATTACATTCGAGATTGGAGTTATTTCCCATCCAAACTCTCTCTTGCTTAATTTGTTTTCCGCTAATGCTGTATTTAAAAATGCCTTGCTGCCGGCCAAGCCATAGCTTGTTCTCGTGGTCTATTTTTATACTGTAGCTCAAAAACTCATTGGATTGACTTACATTTTCTATTGGAATAATTTTTCCCTTTTCGTTATATTGAAATAAACCTTGCGAAAAACTGGTAATCCAGATATGATGATTCCGATCTTCGGTAATTTGTATGGCATTTATATCATAGTTTTCGTTTTCGGCAGATACGGAATAAATGCTATCCTTTAAAATATAGTTAATTCCATTGGGTGAGCAAATCCATACCCTGCTCTGAGAATCGGCAAAAACACTATTTACCAGATTACTTTTTAATCCATTTTGTTTGGTAAAATGATGTAGTTTTCCTCCATGATGATAATGTATACCACCCAAATTGGTGATTATCCATAGAGTATCGCCTTGTGCTAAAAGGGATGGAGCTGAAATATTCGCATTTAGGCCAAATTTCTTATTTACATTCACAAATGTTTCGTTTTGCAGTTCCAGAATTCCACCTCTTGTGCCGGCATAAAGAGAATTCTTGTATTCAATTATGGAATGAACCTGATTCTCAGCAGTATTAATATTGTTGAAATGGTTAAGTATTATGTTCTTATCGAAATCAAGTGCACTTATTCCACCTCCTTCGGTTGCTATCCATATTTGGTTGTCGAACTCTGCAAAATGTCTGACTATATTGGATTTTAAACCATCGTTCTCGGTGTATCTCACCATTTCATTTCCGCAAAATTTTAATAAACCGGCTCCTTGCGTACCTATCCAAATGTTGCCGCTATTGTCCGATTCCAGTGAGAGTATATTGTTAACCGGCAATCCATTTATTTTACTTATATTTTTGGTTGTTTCTCCATTGTAATGTGCTAATCCTTCTCTGGTTGCAAACCAATAATTTCCCTGTTTGTCTTTTTTTATTCCGGCAAAAATCAGAGGGTCGGAAAGTGTGGGTATTTGCTCTATTTTTTCCGAAGTTTTCATCAGTAATACAGCACTTCTGGCATTTTCTGGTAAGAGGGCATATATAATAGTATCGCTAAATCGAGCCATGGGAAGCGTAAAGCTATAGTTCTCGAAGTTCTTGAATTTGATTCTTAACAATTTGGGTTTATCTGTAAACTGATATAATCCGTTTTGGGTTGTTAAATACAATACTTTGTCAATGGTATCGGCAAACACATGCAAAATGGTAAGTGCTTTTATTTCAGGAAATTCATTCTCAAGGGGAACTAAGCTGTCGCCCTTAATTTTGAGCAAATACGATTGGCACTGATCTGTTCTTCCAAAAAGCAGCATATCGCCGTTATAAGGATTTTCAACTATTCCACTGTTTATGCCATTGATGTAGCCTTGTTCTTTAATATAATTCTTAATTTTTAGTCCGTCGTAAACGGCAAGTGTATTTTTACCCGCAATATAAACTGTTCCATTTTGCGATTTATAGATGCTTAATATTTCCTTATCCACATATCCGGCAGGAAAATTTACATTTTTAAACTTTTTACCATCAAATTCGGCTATTCCGCCACCATTTGTGCCTACCCACAAGGTAGATAACTTGGTTTGAATTATTTTTATTACCTCTGATTGGGGCAATCCTTCGTTTAGACTATAAGCCTGAAAACAATGCTGCTGTGCACTTAATTTGACAAAAATTAAGGTTATGATTACAAATATGGAGGCAATCTGTTTCAAGTTTAATAGCTTAAATATTTGACAAAATTAAGAAAAAATTTAATGTTTTAGTAAAAATTTAACAAAATATTGGAAATTTAATTTTTCACAAATTTTACTAATCAAATTAAGAACTAAAACTTTAGTACTACGGCCTATTTCCTTAAAATGCTATGATTGAATATCTTATCATATTACATTAAATTTAAAAAGGTTATCTGCTTATTGCAGATAACCTTTTTAAATTTATTTGATAAATTATTTTAAGACTTAATGTGCTCTTCTACTACTCTTCTTAACCAAGGCAACAGAATAAAAATAGCCAATACAGCCAACATAGCCAGTGCCATATTAGTTACAAAGAAATAGGCTTTCACATCGAAGGTTCCCCACAATCCGGAAAGTACGCCAGATAGTTTATTTCCAATGGCTGTTGATAAAAACCAACCTCCCATCATAAGTGCAACAATTCTGGGCGGACTAAGTTTTGACACCAAAGACAATCCCATAGGACTAAGGAATAATTCTCCAACAGTTATTACTGCGTAGGTTCCAAAAAGCCAGCCAGCCGATGCTTTTATGGCTCCGTTTTCGGAATATATCGCTGCTGCAACCATTACCAAAGCCGATAAGGCGGTAATTAATAAGCCTATTCCTATCTTAACCGGAGTGGATGGTTCTTTCTTTCGTCTTCTTAGGAAGCCAAAAAGCCCAACCACCAAAGGGGTGAATACTATTATAAACCCTGGATTTATCGATTGAAATAATTCTGTGGAAAATAATTTTACTTCTACATAATCATCAGGCCAGGCTTCTTTGGGCACATTATTGAAATACGCATCTGGCCTCATAGTTATTAACTGTTCTCCTGTCTCGCTTACCATTGGCACACCATGTGCATCTTTTTCTATAACAGGGCGTAATTCCGTTGTTACAACTTGATTCATTGAAAAGGCATCGGTAACTCTTTGCATAGCATCAGGTACCTTGCGAGAGGTGTATCTTTCTGCCCATAAGGTAAGTGCCGAGCCATTTTGATGAAAAATTGCCCAGAAAATTACCACAACTCCAAATACAGCCAGTAAAGCCTTAATCGGTTCTTTTTCATGAGTATCCGCTTGACGTATAAGGTTTATATAAAAGATAATAACGGGTATACTAAAAAATAAAAATGCATCGGTAGAATCTGCTCCAAAAATATTTCCGGGTATTAACCAGCCTAAACCGGCAGCAACAATAGCGGGAAGAAACAAACTCGTGAAGACTTTCATCATGGAAGCATCTTTTTCGCCTGGAGGGGTGGTATAATCAACTTCGCGGATATCTTTCGCATAAGAATTACCCGACCAAAACCATATCAATCCTACAAACATACCTATTCCTGCGGCGGCAAAAGCCCAACCCCAACCATAATTGATTCGCAGATAAGCAGCTATAAAGTTACTTACAAAAGCACCTATATTAATACCCATGTAAAAAATATTGAAACCACTGTCTTTTTGCGCTCTAAACTGGTCGTTATCATATAAACGGCCTACCAGGGCAGAAATATTGGGTTTAAAAAATCCGTTTCCGATGATGATTAATAAAAGTGAAAAATAAAATATAAGTTCATTATTAAAGGAAAGTCCAATATATCCCAAACCCATGGATATTCCGCCCATAGTAATTGATTTTCTGTATCCTAAGTACCTGTCGGCCAAAAGTCCTCCAAAAAACGGAGTTAGATATACAAGTGCTAAATAGGATCCGTATATGTCGGCGGCTTTTGCATCATCAAAGCCAAGGCCAAGAAAACCATCGGCCGGATTGCTATCTATCATGTATAAGGTAAAGATACCCAGCATTAGATAAAACCCGAATCTCTCCCACATCTCTGTGAAAAAGAGTACCATGAGTCCCTTGGGATGTTTTCGTTGCTTGTCCATAAATATGTTTTTTGTAAATCTTTATTTTATAAGACGCAAATATAGATATTTTTAACAAACTGCAAAGTGCTTTTATCCCAAATTTCTTTTTTTTGCTTTTTTAACTTAATTTTTTTTCGCTATTTTTGAAAAAAACTAATCATGCTTCCGATAATCTCTGCTCAACAAACCCGCGAATTAGATAAGTATACAATTATTAATGAACCTATTGCCTCTATAGATTTAATGGAGCGTGCGGCATTGGCTTGTTCTAAATGGTTTATGACTAAATTCGACAGAAGTTTTCCGGTCTATATTTTTGCCGGTACGGGAAATAACGGTGGCGATGCGATTGCCATAGCCCGGATATTACATAAGCATGGCTATGTGGTGCACTTATATGTAATTTTTGGCAAATTCTCTGCAGATAACGAAATTAATCAACAACGTTTTAAATTGTGCTGCAATGCTCAACTTGAGTATATATATTCTACCAACGAATTTCCGAATTTCGAACCAAAGGCTATTATTGTAGATGGAATTTTTGGTAGCGGTTTGTCTAAACCTATCTCCGGTTTATATTCAGATTTGATTGACCTGCTTAACAAGGCTGATGCAATCAGGGTGGCAATTGATATTCCTTCCGGCTTAATGGATACTGATAATCCTTTTCTCCAAAACAGTGATCAAATTCTTAGGAATATGTGCTTTATGGCTCATTTCACATTAGCCATTGAAACTCCTTTCTTATCGATGTTATTGCCCGAAAATTTTATGTTTACCGGATATTGGACGGCCCTATCAATTCAGCTTGACCAAATTTTCTTGCAGCAACTTGAAACTCCTTATTTCTTACTACAAGAAACGGATATTGCATCCAAACTAAAAATTAGAAAAAAATTCGACCATAAAGGAACTTTTGGCCACCTATTTCTGGCTGCCGGAAGAAAAGGGTCGTTGGGGGCGGCATTACTGGCTGCCAAAGCTGCGCTAAAGGCTGGTGCAGGTCTGGTAACTGCCCATGTTCCTTCCGATGCCATGCCTGTTTTTCAGACGGCTCTGCCCGAAGCCATGATACACCTCGATTTAAACGATGATATAATTACTGATTTTTCTGCAAACATCAATTACACGGCTGTGGCAATTGGCCCTGGTATTGGTTTACACATCAAAACTAAAATGGCATTGGTATCTTTCTTACAACAAAATGATAAGCCTTTGGTTATTGATGCTGACGGTTTAAACCTGCTTGCTGAAATTCCTGAATTCTTTGCTTTACTGTCCGAAAATACCATTTTAACCCCACATCCCAAAGAATTTGATCGTTTGTTTGGACAGCATAGTAATACCATGGGCAGAATTAAAACCCAACAAGAAATCTCAAAAAAACTCAGCATCATTATTGTGCTCAAAGGTGCCCATACATCAATTAGCGATTCTTTTGGAAATGTATTTTTTAATGTTACCGGAAACCCATCTATGGCCAAAGGTGGCAGTGGTGATGTGCTTACCGGAATTATCGGTGCATTTTTAGCAAAATCATATACAGCTTTGGATTCTGCCCGTTTAGCTGTATATTTGCATGGGTTGGCCGGAGATTTTGCGCTAAAGAAGCATTCTTCCGAATCTGTATTAGCATCGGATATTATTCATGGCATTAGTGCGGCCTTTCGTTATTTTAATTTATAAGTTATTTATTATGAAATATTTATTTCTATTTCTATTTCTATTTCTATCGCTCATTTTGTTTACTTTTTCGTGCAAAACACCCGATTTTTTGGCTGTTGAAAGAATAAATAAAGACGAAATTAATTCTCCACACAAGCTCTATTATGCCTTGCCCGCCACAATGCTTAAAATTACGATTGTTCAAGAAAAACTTTCGCTCAATCCGGGTGAGTATAGTCAATTTGCTATGCAATTTTTTGGTGTTCCTGCTATTAGAACTTCGGCCAAAGTATCTTATCAAATGAAACAGATTCGTATTGAAGATCAGGCATATTTGGATTCGTCCAGAATTTTTTCCATCAGTTTTGCTCAAAATCCCACCATGGGTATTACGCTAAACAGCAAAGGCTTTATTGCCGGTATTAATCTTTCGGAAAAAAACCAAATCGAAAATTGTACTGCGCATTTACAATCGTTTTGCTTATATAAAAATAAGATTGAAAACGCGCCGCTCATTCCCTACTATCCAAAAGAGTTTTTTCAGCTAGGAACAAAACAGACCAAAGCTGAATATATTGCAGATAAAGTTTATAGCTTGCGCGAAGACAGGCAGTACTTATCAATAGGTGAAGCTACAAACGCTGTATTACCTGATGGTGAAGCTCTTAAGGTGATGATGAATTATTTGCAGCAATTGGAAAACAAATACCTGGAGCTTTTTTATGGTTCGGAAAAATCAGAATTAGATACTTTTGTTTTTTGGGCAAGCCCTAAAGACATTGCCTTTCAGCGTGAACTATTATTCAGATTTTCTCCGGAAACGGGGATTGCTGATATTACTAACGTTAATGCTTCTCCGGTTTATTTAGATATAGAAACCAAAAACATTGATCAAATTGGTCGTTTGGAAGAAAGAACCAAAATTATTCGTTGGAAAGCAGAAATACCTGGCGGTTTGGTTTATGTAATTCCTTCTGAATCAAATATTATTATCAGAAATGATGTTGAAATCTTAAATAGAAAAACCATACAAATTAGTCAGCTTGGCAAATTGGGCGTTTTACCCGTTTCCTTATTGAATCCCTATAATACAATTGAGTTCTATCCCTGTAAAGGTACGCTAAAATATATCAGCCCAAATTTATTGCCTGAAAAATAGTAATACACAACTTTAACCAGAAATTTTCATAAAAAATATATTTTCTATATCTAATTAGGGACTGCTGAAAAATACATAATTAAATTTAAATCAATATTATAAATCAAATATTTGATACTTCAATGCATGGTTTTTTACGCATATTGCTGTTTTTTATGCATTGATTCTTCATTTAAAGCAATAAGCACTTAGAGTTAATAGTGAGCATGTATTTTTTTAAGAGATATATTTATAATTAGCCGTAGCATTTATGCTACGGTAAAATTTGACATCAGTAATCGGCTTTAGCCTAAAAAATATCAATAAATTTTTGGCTAAAGCCCCGTATTATAATATATTCATGCATTCCG
>DYOH01000130.1 GCA_020720625.1 Acetofilamentum sp.
TTTTATAAAATGCTGTAACTGTACTAAACAGTTTATAAGTCAATTAAGAAAACGTTGGCAGGGGTATAATCATTTTTTCAATCTTTTTAGACTGAACTCATTTAATAAAAAAGAATCGTTTAACGAAAAGATAGTAATTTATTAACTAACATAATGTTTCCATTTTAAATAGTAATTAAAATGGGGTCTTTTATTCAAAAATACAATGAAAAAGTTTATTTTATTCTTTATATTTCACTCCCTTATTTCGTTAAGCTTTTCGCAAAGCACTAACTTATTATTGAAAGGTTTTTTAGATGATAACCACCTATCAATAAATAACTTAGATATTAAAGTTGAAACTTTGATTCTCAAGAAAAATAAGTGTATTCAGACATATTACACGGATTTTTTCTTTTTATCAATTTTGACTGATGAAGAAACAAGCCAGATAGTTGCCTATTCTATAGATAATGGCCTCACTAATACCGAACAACTGAATTTTCATAATCAACTTTTAAGTTCGATGTGGGAAAATGCAGAAATCAAAAAAATCAAAACCTTAGAAAAAAGTGGTAAAGCTGAAACCTATGGCCCCTATTTAACTTCGCTATTCGGACAATCAAATTGTCATGACGAAAACGGCCAAATAATAAATGTTTCTAATATTTATTGTCCATCCAATGCTCCTGTAGGTTGCGTTGCTATCAGTTTGGCATCGGTACTTCATTATTACGAGTGGCCCAATAGCGGTAGCGGAAATATTAGCTACATGGATAATATTGGCAAATTAAAAAATACTCACGAAGTTAATTTCGAAATTGAAACCATAAATTGGTCACAAATAGTTAAACGTTACGACTACGAAAAAACAACGAAATCCGAAAGAGAAGAACTGGCTAAATTATGCTACCACAGCGCTGTAGCAATTGAAATGGATTTTGAAATGAGTGGCTCTACCTCTAATGTAAACAAAATTCCACTGGCATTTAGTCGTTATTTTAAACATTATGGCGAATATATTGAAAATACGAGTAGCCAATTTTTTGATAAAATTGACTCCATGATGCATAAAAAATCAATAGTAATTCTATCTATTTCCAGAAACGGATTTGGGCATTCCATTATATGCGATGGCTTAAAATTTGATAATACCAACATAAAATACTACCATTTAAACATGGGTTGGTGGGGAAATTCGAACGGGTGGTATACAATAAATTCCAGTTTTAATGCAGGAGGCTACACTATTATCGACGGTGGCATTTTTAATATCCTGCCGGCACCCGATATTAAAGCAAATTATCAGCACAATACATTTTATCTTAGTTGGGAAAATTCTGATTTTTTTGAATCAAATGGATATGAATTGCAAGTAAAAATCGGACGAAACAATTGGAAAACAATTGCAAACCTAACAAGCGAAAAAACATTTGAATATGAAAACAACGAAAATGTTAATTATGCTTTCCGTGTGCGACAAAAATATTCAAACTTTCAAAACATTGTGGCTTGGTCTAATACTGCACAATACGATAATTCTATAACCAAAATTTCGTACGAAGTAAACCCCAATAAAATTATCATTTACCCAAACCCTTCCAACAATTATATAAACATTGAAACTTCGCAAGAATATTTTCATTCGCCATACGAAATTATTTCAATGTATGGACATATTCTAATTTACGGAAATTTAAACGATATTAATAAATCAATATATATAGGTAATTTGAAGCCAGAAATGTATATTTTAAAAATATACAACCAGAATACCACTATTAGTAAAATATTTATAAAAAACTAGTGTCTTCTATAAGGGATATTTATTAATTTTATATCTAAATATAAAACAACATTTTTTATGGAAACAGACTATTTTTCAATATTTATTAAACATATTTCGGGAGAAACAACGGAAGAAGAGGAAAAATTTGTGCATCAGGTAACTTCAAATGACGAAAATGCCATGAACTTATACAACTCCCTAAAAGACACATGGATAGAAAGCGAAAAATTGAAAATACTTTTTGATTCGCAAAAAGGATTTCAAAAATTTCAGAGTAGAATACACCCTCATAAGAGATTTAGAGATACAATATTAAAAATTGCGGCCATATTTACTGCGCTTATCTCCATATCTACCTTGTTATATATTGATTATACCAATATGGAAACCGTTTTTGCCCAACACGAGCTCCGTAAAATAATTCTACCCGACAACACAATGGTTACCTTAAACAAAAATTCAAAGCTGACGTACTACCAATCCCGAATTTGGAATTTTAGAAGAGAAGTATCGGTATTTGGCGAAGCTTATTTTGATGTACAGAAGAAAAACGGTGCCAAATTTAAAGTAAAAACAATAGACTTTCAAATTGAAGTGCTTGGTACCCAATTCAATGTAGTTTCAAACACAAAAAAATGCGAAATCACATTATCGGAAGGAAAAGTAAAACTCACAGACAATCTATTGCCAATAAATACAATAGAAATGACACCCGGCGAACAAGTAAAATATGAGAAAAGCAACAATACTTTCGAAAAAAAAACTGTAAAGCCTCAAATGTATTCTATTTGGAAAGAGAATAAAATAATCTTAGATAATTTTAGCTTAATTGAATTAGTCGAAGTATTAGAAATTGTATTCCATAAAAAAGTAATAATCACCAGAAATAATTTTCACAGACTAAGTGGCTCTGCACCAATAGACGATTTAAACATATTGCTAAGCGCACTTTCAGAACTTATGAAAACACCAATTACTTGCAAAAATGATACGATAGTAATAAAATAAACAACTAAATATGAAACAACTACTAATTCTGATTGGGATATTTTATATCCTAAATGGGGAAATTAATGCATCAGCAAACTTTCAACCCAGCTATTTTTTGCTAGATGAGAAATTCCAAATAATCCTTCAAAATGAAGATATATTAAATAGTATTGAACAAAAATTCAAAGTTTTTATAACTTATGAGAGCACAATTGCAGAAAAGATAGACAAGTCCAAAGCCCA
This sequence comes from Acetofilamentum sp., assembly GCA_020720625.1. GTDB lineage: Bacteria > Bacteroidota > Bacteroidia > Bacteroidales > DYOH01 > DYOH01. The sequence continues at coordinate 3,002 of DYOH01000130.1, forward strand.
CTCGGCATTAGAGAAAAAAACAATAACCGAAGCTCTGGACCATTTGCTGGAGAATACAAATTACAGTTACAAAAAAATAAGAAATGACTATTTTGTCATTGTAGAAAAATCATCTACTCAAAATCAGCACCCGAAACAAGACACATCAATAGTTTTATACGGCCAGGTTACCGACGAGGCCAATGCTCCCTTACCAGGTGCCACGGTTTATATTAAGGAAACAAATGAGGGCACAATTACCGATTTTGATGGTAAATTTTCTGTGAAATTTAAACCTAACTCAAAAACTCTGACAGTAAGCTATATTGGATACAAAACCTACGTAACAGAAATAGGAGCAGAATCCTTTATAAACATAAAATTGATACCCAATGCGGTAAATCTCGAAGAAATTGTAGTTTCGGGCGTTGCCGGCAAAACAAGCATAAAAAAGCTAACCGTTACAGTAGCCAAAATAAACGCATCGGAATTAAACGAAGCGCCTGCATCATCAGCCGCAACATCGCTACAAGGCAAAGTGGCCGGTGTAAAAATTACTCAGGCATACGGAACTCCAGGCTCTGGTGCCAATATAAGATTGCGGGGCTCCACATCAATTATTGGCGACCAAGCGCCGCTAATTCTTGTAGATGGTAATATTTTCGAAAGTTCTCTTGCTGATATCAATGTGGATGATATTGAGTCTATCGAAATTGTTAAAGGAGCAGCGGCAGCATCACTATATGGTTCAAAAGCCGGAAGTGGTGTTATTCTAGTTTCTACCAACAGGGGTAACCAAGCAAAAGAAGGAAAATCAATAATCAAAATCCGAAATGAATTTGGCAGTTCATCTATCTCTAAATATGTAAGCCTTTCCGAACATCATCCATACGAATTGGCGGCAGATTATGCCAATTACAGCACATTTACAAAATACGAAGGTGTTAGGTACGATGAAAATGGAGTTATTGAAAGAGGAAGCCGCCGATTAGATATAGACCATTTTGCCGATAATGAATATGGTTTTATCATTAATAATCAAGAAAAATTTTACACCCCGGGTAATTACATTACAAATTATATTAGTTTAGCAAACATGTCATCAAAGACTAATGCATTTCTATCATTCGAAAATAATAAACAAAGCGGAATACTATTCTCAACCAATGGTTATAACCGACAAAATTTTAGGGTTAACATAGACCATAGAATTACCGAAAAACTAAAAATATCATCTTCGAACTTATTAATTAGTACTAGTTCAGATAATCCCGGTTCGACAAATTCATTTTTCGATTTGCTTTTTCTATCTCCCGATGTTGATTTAGAACAAAAAAACGCTGATGGAAGTTTATATAAAATTAAGCCCGACCCTTGGAGCATAGAAGAAAATCCATTATACCCTCTCTATTACAGAGAAAAAACTGAAGAAAAAACAACGCTGTTAAGCAATGCAATCGTTAATTACGAGCCAGCGGAATGGATAAATTTTGATGCAAAATATACCATTGAAAAGCAAAATAAAAACTGGTCTACCTATTCGCCACGAGGCTATTTATATGGAGGAGGCTCCGATATTGAAGGATCGTTATACAAGGAAGAATATTCATCAAATTTTCAAACATTTCAAACAACGGTAAATATAAACAAAGTATTAAAATGGATAACGATAAAATCCAAATTGAGTTACTTATACGAAGATAAAAACTATTTCGATTTTTCGGTAACTGGTAGAGATTTTATTACTGCAGAAATTCCTCAACTCAATAATACAAATGCAGAAAAAACAAGCCTTAACTCTTACAATGGAATAATCCGAGCAGAGAATTTATTTGGAATAATAGACTTGGATATCAAAGACAGATATTTATTTTCAGCTCTTTACCGAAAAGATGGCTCTTCGTTATTTGGTGCAAATGAAAGATGGAACAATTATTATCGAATTTCGGGTGCATATAGAATTTCGCAAGACATTAAAATAAAAGGAGTTAGCGAACTTAAAGTAAGAGCAGCGTATGGAACAGCAGGGCAAAGACCCGGTTTTTCGTATCAATACGAAACTTGGAACATTGTAAATGGTGCATTACAAAAATCTACACTTGGAAATAAAGATCTTAAACCTTCGGAATCCGAAGAACTTGAATTAGCCCTTGATGCTACGTTTTTTGAGAAAATTAATTTGCAATTAAGCTATTCAAATACCAACACAAAGGATGTATTTGCATTGGCTCCTTTAGCCTCTCACCTAGGATACCCTAGTCAGTGGAAAAACGTAGGCACACTTTCTGCCTGGACTTACGAAGCTTCTTTGGGATTAAAATTAATTGAAAAAGAAAAGTTTACGTGGAATATCAATTTTGCCTTCGATAGAATTCGGCAAAAAATTACAAAACTTAATATTCCCGAATATAAAACAGGCCCCTTAAATGCTTTTCTAATAAAAGAAGGCGAAACTTTAGGAGCCATTTATGGATACAAATGGCTGACAAGTTTAAAAGAAATGGAACGCCAACTGCAAGATGGTCAAACTATAGACCATTATATACGATTAATTCTGATGGATATGTTGTACAAACCGGCACTGAAGGTACAGTATCGGAAAAACCTGTATTATGGGACAAAGACGGCAATGGAATTGCCGATTTAACCAAAATTGGAGATGGAAATCCTGATTTCAACTTAGCATTTAATTCAGGTTTTCATTACAAAAACTTGCAATTGTACTTACTCATGGATTGGAAGTATGGATGTGATATATACAATTATACACACCAATATACCTTTAGAGATGCAAGAGCTACAGAGTTTGACCAGTATGGAAAACCAGAAAATGAGAAAAAAACGATAGATTATTACTCTAACTTTTATTATCACACTGCCTTAAATTCTTTTTTTGTAGAAAACGGTTCATTCCTAAAGCTAAGAGAATTATCACTTTATTACACATTTAAAACAATGAAATTCGAATTTATTAAAAATAAATTATCAGAAATAAAAATTGGTGCTATCGGACATAATTTATTTACCCTAACAAAATATAGCGGTTATGATCCGGAAGTGGCATCAGGTTCCGATTTATCTAATTTTCCATTTGATAATTTCGGATATCCCAATTACAGGACATACAGTGCTTCAATAGAATTTAAATTTTAACCTTTGTTGATATGAAATATACATTTTACTCATTAATTATTTCGATAGTATTCATTAGCAACCTTTTCTCCTGCGCCAACTTAGAAGTTGAATACGATAATTTGCCCGATTACGAAATTGCCATGAATAATCCCGAAGATGTACTAAGTATAGCGCAAAGCGGTTTTTATAACTGGTATATGATAAACACATCCAGCATATCGCCCCGAATGGCCATGTGGGTAGCTGCCGACAACGGTACCTGCTCGTGGGGAAATAGCGGTATGCTCGATTTATCGTCCGAACCACGCACCGAGTTTAATAATGATGTAACTTACACCTATGCAACAATTTTTGAATCGTATTATCAAGATTTGTACGGAAATTTATCACAGATGAACGATGTACTTATAGCAATCAAAGCCGGGATGCAATTTGGGGATGCAGAACAAACTGCCATGATTCAGGCTAATTGCTATTTTATTCAAGGAATTTCATTGGGTTATCTCGGATTGGTTTACGACCAAGCATTTATTATGACCGAAAACACTGATTTGAAAAACGTGCAACTTGTACCTTATGGCCATGTGCTTGCAGAGGCCGAAAATTCGCTTAACAAGGCCATAGATATATGCAATTCTTATTCGTTTACAATTCCTGCCGAATGGTTTGGAGGAGAATCATATACAAACACTGAGCTTGCTCAACTTGCACATTCATTTGCCGCCAGATTTTTAGTGCAAGCATCACGTAACAAAAATGAAAACCAAAATGAAAACTGGTCATTAATATTATCTCATATTCAAAAAGGTATACAAAAACCACTCGCACCCTATATTGATAACGTTAAGTGGATTAACTGGTTTTACCACTACACCATAAGACCCGATTGGGCAAAAATAGACCTGCGTATAATTCATTTAATGGATTCCAATTATCCTAGCAAATTTCCTGAAACAGGCATTTCACCCGGGCAAGCTACTTCATTAGATGCCAGATTAACTAGTGATTTTCACTTTGTTTCTGTTATAAATATGAAACCGGAACGCGGATACTATCATTTTTCCAATTACGAATATTCAAGAGTAGATTTAGAATATGTTACAGGTGTTACCACAGGATATGCAACCGAATTTAGTATGGCCGAAAAAGAATTAATAGAAGCTGAAGCAAATGCCCGTTTAGGTAATACAAGTTTAGCTATCGACATAATCAATGCAGGAACCAGAGTAAGCCGAGGAAAATTAGCACCTTTAAGCCCATCAACCACAACAGAAGATATTATCCAAACGATATTTTACGAAAGGGACATTGAGCTAATTATGACAGGTTTTGGAATTGCCTTTTTTGATATGCGAAGAAGAGACATGCTACAGAAAGGAACTTTGCTGCATTTTCCGGTTCCGGCAAAAGAATTAATGCTTCTGCAAAAAGAAGTATATACGTTTGGGGGAATAAACAACGCTGACGGAATAAATACATCAAACGGCGGATGGTTTAAATAGATATCACTAACCCATACATTCAAAAAAAATACATTTATAATCTTAACAAATCACAAAAAAAAAACACATGAAAAAAATTATAGCCCTTATATCCATATTTATTATATTTACTATTTCTTCAAAGGCCTGCACTACCGCTGTTATTTCAGGAAAATATACAAAAGACGGAAAACCTATGCTCTTTAAAAACCGAGATACATGGGCTTTAGATAATAGCATGAAATATTTCAATCTAAAACCATATTCATTCATTGGATTAATAAACTCAAACGACCCAAACGGCAACAGCATTTGGATAGGCAGTAATGAAACCGGTTTTGCAATTATGAATTCGGCTTCTTATAACTTAAATGTAGATGATACATTAACGCAAAGCGGCCTCGAAGGAAGATTAATGAAAAAAGCCCTTCAATATTGCCATACAATAAACGATTTTCAAAATTTATTGGATACTTTACCAAAACCCTATTTACTCGAAGCAAATTTTGGAGTAATTGATGCTCAAGGAGGAGCTGCCTATTTTGAATTAGGAAATCATAAAT
>DYOH01000030.1 GCA_020720625.1 Acetofilamentum sp.
TCACTATTAACTCTAAGTGCTTATTGCTGTAAATGAAGAATCAATGCATGAAAAATAGCAATATGCGTGAAAAACCTTGCATTGAAGCATCAAATACTTGATTTAATATTAATTATAAATTTTTCAGCAGACCCTACATTTTAAAGCATGTAAATTCTTTCCTTGAAATCAAATAACAATAGCATTGTTCTCGCTAAATTATTAGTAACCAAATCTTTAGCAACTAAAATCACAAAGCAAAGCAAAACGCAAAATTTGAATTGAGTAGCTCCATTTTTTGGCACAAAAAAAGCGGCTACACATTTCAGTGCAGCCGCCAAACCAATAAATCAAATTTGCTATTATCTGTTCGGACAATTACCTTTGAAGCCCCCACCATGATGGCCTTTTCCCATACCTCTTCCTCCGGCAGCAGCATGAGCATCAAATTCTGCTCTTTGAGCATCTGTGAGCACTTTTCGAATATCCTGAATGTGCGCTTCTCTCGACTGAGCCATTTTTAATTTAATATCGCCCATATCTTTCACCACCTGATTAATCTGAGCCATATCGGGTTTTGCAGCAGTACGTAAAGTGCCAAGTTTGGCTTCTTTTTCGTTCAGTTCGTTCCGATAGCCTTGTGTTTCTGAAAGATGTTTAGTACGTAAAGCTTCCATTTGCTTTTGTTGGTCATCGCTTAGGTCTAAAAAGGCCAATCTGCATACTTGGCCAAATCCCATTTCGTTAGGCTCTCCACCACGAAAACCTTGGCCTTGGCCTTGTCCGCGTCCATTTCCGGGTTGAGCAATAGCGGTGCTATAAGCAAAAAACATTAAACCAACAATACTTAAAATAACTTTTGTGAACATGCTAACTTTTCTCATTTTTATTAAAATTTAAATTGATAATACTTTATTTTAATTCATCATTTCTTGCCTTTTTCCCTGATGAGGATTATGTTCATTGTGAAAAATAATTCGGGCGAGCATTTTTTCCATAGCAGGCAACTGTTCCGGAGTACAGATACTTCTAAGTTGCTGAATATGTAGAAAATGAGATTTTTCTTGCTCGGCATATATTTTACTCAATTCCATCACCAATGCATTAATTTTTGGTTCGTTAGTTTCATTATAATCAAGCCTGTATAATTCCTTCTTTAAAGCCATGGTTTGTGTTCTGTAGGTTCTCATTTGCTCAAAATGCTCTTCTTGATGCCTACGAAATTCGTCTGTTTGTGCTGGGCTAAACCTAAGTTTATTTTGCATATAATGGTTAGCCCTTTCTCTGTAATTGGTTTCCTGCGGCATTTCGGGGCGTGGAGGTTTATTAATCCACATAAAGGCCAAGGTGGAGATATTAAGAATAACCAGAAGTGCAATAATCCAGGTTTGATAGTTTATTTTATACATAAAATTTTTCATCAGAATATATCATTTACTAATTTTCGAAAGAATAGGCATACATATTTGTTGCTTCTACAGCATATTGCGTTTCGAGTGTGCTAAGTGCCTCCTCTTCGAGCAGCCTTTGCTGGCTTTGTACATAGCTAAAAATGCTCACAGCATTAATCACTATAAAAAACAAAGCAGCAGCAAGCTTAACACTTATAAGTCGACCGAAATAAATATGCTGCCTTTGCTGTGCATCAATCCTCGCTTTTAACCGAGAATTAAAGTATGGGTTAAGAGCCGGCCTGCTTTGATGTCTATAAGCATCGAGCAGTTTATCAATTTCATTATCTATATTATTAATTGTTTTCATTGTTTCTTATTAATTATCAAATATATATCGATGTTTTTACAAAGCTTATTTATCATTTAGACGATACACAAAAGAAAAACTTTCGCTAATGTCTCACAATTTTCCACTTTCGTAATAATTTTTCAGTAATTCTCTCAATTTAAGTTTACTACGATGCAACAAAGCTTCAATGGCAGGCACGCTCATTTGCATAACCTCGGCAATTTCAGCATAACTTAAATCGTCGTAGCGATATAAAACAAAAGCCTTTTGTTGATTATCGCTAAGTTTACTAACAGCCCAATGTAATAATTTTGCTCTCTCATCATTCTCAAGTACATCCTGTGGGTCTTTATCAAAGAAATGCGGTGCATTGTCGGCTTCGTAATTCACTCCAAATACTTTTAAAAGCCCACCAAAACGCCGTTTACGGTTTTTAAACTTAAGTAAATCGAGTGCTTTGTTTGTGGCAATACGATACAACCAAGTAGATAGCTTCGATTTTTGGTTAAATCCATTAATCGATTCAAAAACTTCAATAAATACTTCCTGCGTAACATCTTCAGCCTCATCGCTATTCTGAAGAATGCCGTAGCATGTATGGAATATTTTTTCCTTATACATATCAACCAATTGAAAAAAAGCCAGTTGATTTCCTTCTCTTATATCCTGAATAAGTTTTATTTCGTCCATTATAATTGCTTTCGTATTTTTAGACGATATTTGATTTGTTTTCTTTCGCAAGTATATATTATTTTTTGATGATGGAGTTTAACGACCTATTTTTTCAAGGCGAAAAGATAGCTTTTCCGGAGCAATCTTTCCTTGGCGATGGAGTAATTGCAATAGGTGGCGATTTCTCACCCTACAGACTACTTTTGGCCTATAGCAATGGTATTTTTCCGTGGCCCGACGATACTATTTATTGGTTTCGCCCCGAAGAACGTATGGTACTATTCCCGGATAAGTATAACACAAGCAAAAGTTTCAGAAGCTTTTTGAGCAAGCAAATTTTTGAGCTGCGAATTGATACACAATTTAAAACCGTAATGAAAAACTGTGCTACAGTAAAACGAAAAGAAGAAGGCGGTACATGGATTTGGCCCGAAATGATTGAAGCTTATGGCTATTTGCATCAATTGGGCTTGGCGCATAGTTTCGAATGCTATAAAAACAATCAATTGGTTGGCGGATTATATGGAGTTTCGCTCGGAAGGTCGTTTTTTGGGGAATCTATGTTTTCGCTTGTGAGCAATGCATCAAAATTTGCCTTGTATCATTTGGTACAATTTGCACTCAGAAACACGTTCCAGTTTATTGATATTCAAGTATACAATCCGCATTTTGAACAATTTGGAGCACAAGTAATTTCCGAACATCATTTTAGCGAGCTACTCAAAATTAATTTGCAACAAGAATCCTTGCAAGGAAAATGGACAGATTTGTATCACATGTAATAATATTTATGTATTTTTTGTTTATATGAATAAATTTGAGCGCATACCCGAACATATTGCAGAAAAAATATTTAAGAAGGCGTTTCAAATAGCGCACTACGAAAATTTAAGCTGTTTTGAGCAAAAACCATACGAAAGCAGCATAAATTACTACCCCGATTAAAAGAACTTTTTCGACAATGCCTTAAAAAAAAGGAATAATGGCTTTATCAAACAATTGCATAAAGCCAAAAGCAATAAAAGCTAAAGGAATTAGTATTCAAAAAAACCAAATTTTCGGTAGCTGCTTCGAAAAGACAAAAAAAATTTGAGAACTTCACACGTAAGTCTCTTAATAGTTTTTTCGAATTAGGCATTTAGCTAATATCACATACAAAAAAAAAGGAAAACTTAGGAATTAATTTATGCAAATATATAATAGCCTAAAAGCACTATATATTATATAATCAAACACGTAGTGGTGAAATCTTTGTAGAAGATATAATCTCGCGCTAACTCAAAGGTGCGTAGCACCGAAATCTAAAACATTATAGCAATTTCGCCACTACGTGGCTTTAAGATGCAAAAAAATCGTAATACTACAAAGATATCGCCGCTAACGCGGCTAAAATCAAGTATATACTTGAGCAACCATTAATCAAACATTTTATAATCTAAACGCTTAATTCAATAGATTTTAAAAAAAAAATCCGCCAATTATGATAGTATAAAGATATAAGCAAATTATCTTTGTAAGTTCATAACTATTTTATCGCAAAATACACACAAACATGAAAAAATTAGTTTTATTTACAGGAATGATTCTGGCGCTGCTTGGAATGGCCTAAGTAGCGATGTTAATCACCGACACAGCTTATCTTATTTCCGGCATAAAAACAACTTACTTACGCGGCCAGACCAGCGTAGATATTTACGACTAGCAGGTGCAGGCCACCAAAAGCATCAATACAAAAACAGGAAACACTTGGCCATTGCACGAAAACTACAACCAAATAGCACTTTCGGATACATTGCAAAAATACCACCAGGCATTTCAATCAACGGATTTTCTGATAATCAAAAACGGCCGGATTTTCAGCCAGAAATATTACCTTGAGTCGCATCGCAATAATATATCGGGCGTTTGGTCGGTAACCAAAACATATACATCATTGCTGATACTAAAAGCCATAGAAGATGGCCTAATCGAAAGCATCGACGATCCTGTAAGCAAATACTTGCCCGAATGGAAAGTAGAACAAACTCCACCATTAAGCTTGCGGCATTTGGCAAGTATGTCAAGCGGCCTGTATTGGGAAGAACTTGACCAAAAACCATTTTCCTTGATTGCAAGACTAAACTTTTACGATAATCTAGAAAAATTTGTCTACAATTATTTATACGCCATTGGCAGTCCGGGCGATAAGCAACACTATGATTCCGGTGCAACGCAAATATTGGGAATGGTGCTAAAAAAAGTGCTACAAGGAAAAAGCATAACGGCCTATTTGGAAGAAAAATTCTGGATTCCCTTGGAATGCGAAAACAATGCGCTGTTTATCATAGACAGCGAAAAACATCAAAACGAAAAAACCTTTGGCGGACTAGTAGCAACAGCACGCGATATTTCTCGTCTCGGTTTGGTTATCAGCCAAAATGGAATGTTCCAAAACAAGCAAATACTAAATGCCGAGCAAATGAAAATGCTAAGCACCATTCCGTATAACAATAAAACCTACGCTTATGGAATCTGGACCGGCGAATATGAGGGTAAACCTTTTTATTACCAATCAGGGCATCGTGGTCAGTTTATAATTTCGTTTCCCGCCGAACAATTAGTTATAACCCGACTTGGACACCAGAAACTAAAAAAAGACGATCAGGAAGATGTAAGCAAAGAAACATATTTTTTTATTAAAGAAGCACTTAAAATGATAGAGCAGCAGGAAAAAGTGATGTAAAAAGCCTATTTGTCGTAGTTTAATAAAAAGTATCAAAAAACAGGACAATTACAAAAAGTAAATACAAACAGCGCTGATTTCAATACTCCATAATAACCAGATCAGCGCTTTTAATAAAATCAAAATCAAATCTGTGCGTATCTTTAAACAAACTCTTCGCAATAAATAATTCCATTACAGCAGTCAATTTTTAAATTTTGCATAAATATTTTAAAAAAAATGTTATTCATAAGTGATATATCCTTGACTGAATATATTTATCTTATCTTAACTACAACAATCAAAAAATTCCTATTAGCAGCAATAAACACAGACAATTGGAACGTTTATAGAAATGCAAACGAATAAATCCTGCTTCAAAAAAAAAATGTATTACGCAGAAAATCAAAGAATTTAGAAGAATAAAAGATAAAAAGTTCTAAAATATAAAAATAATTGATTAAAATCATATCTAATAAATATATATATAATTACTTTTGTAAACGGAAATATACAAGATTATGGAAAAAAAGCACATTGATGATTTGAAAATTGAGCAGTTAGAAGCCGCGGCCAACATGCTTAAAGCAATTGCACATCCATTGCGCATTGCAATTCTTAGTTTTTTGGAAGACGGAAAGCAACTAACCGTAACCGAAATTCACATGAAGTTAGATATCGAGCAATCTACAACATCGCACCATTTGGGCATCTTAAAAGACAAAGGTGTATTGAATTCTCGCAGAGACGGCAAGAATACTTATTACTCGCTACGACACTCTAGTCTTAGCCATATTATTGAATGTGTAAGTAGTTGCACAAATTACGATAAATAAGTATTGCTGAAAACATTTTTCTGGCCTTTCTATCAACACATAAATATATGTTGAAGGATAGTCTAAAAAATGTGTCGAATTTCGATTGAAAAATTAAATTTGTTCCATATTTTTTTTGAACAAATTTAATTTTTTAATTATATGGAATATCGTATAGAACACGACACCATGGGCGATGTGAAAGTGCCCGCCGACAAATATTGGGGAGCGCAAACACAGCGTTCGGTTACTAATTTCCCCATCGGAGAACCGTCATCCATGCCCAAAGAAATAATTGTGGCATTCGGTTACCTAAAAAAAGCAGCCGCTTTAGCCAATTTCGAATTGGGCGTGCTACCTGCCGAAAAAAAGGATTTAATCATAAAAGTATGTGATGAAATTATTGAAGGTAAACTATTTGACCAATTTCCTCTGGTAATCTGGCAAACAGGCTCAGGCACACAATCAAACATGAACGTAAATGAAGTTGTTGCCAACAGAGCACATGTATTGGCTGGAAATAAACTTGGCGAAGGAAAAACATTTATTCACCCAAACGACGACGTAAATAAATCACAATCGTCGAACGACACTTTCCCTACAGCCATGCATATTGCAGCCTACAAAATGTTGATGGATGTAACCATTCCTGGAATCGAAAAACTACGCAATACCATTGAGTCCAAATCAAAAGCCTTTTTGGAAATTGTAAAAATAGGACGTACGCACTGGATGGATGCCACACCGCTAACACTCGGACAAGAGTTTTCGGGCTATGTTGCGCAACTGAATTTTGGGCTGAAAGCACTCAAGAATACCTTGCCCCATCTTACAGAAATTGCCTTAGGCGGAACTGCTGTAGGCACCGGCTTAAATACCCCCAAAGGATATTCCGAATTGGTGGCCAAAAAAATTGCAGAATTAACAGGCAATCCGTTTATTACAGGTAGTAATAAATTCGAAGGATTGGCCACACACGATGCAATAGTGGAAAGCTCAGGAGCATTGCGTCAGTTGGCCGTAAGCTTAACCAAAATAGCTAACGATTTACGTGTAATGGCATCAGGCCCCAGAAGCGGAATTGGCGAATTATTTATTCCGGAAAACGAGCCAGGCTCATCAATCATGCCAGGTAAAGTAAATCCAACTCAAATTGAGGCCATGACCATGGTTTGTGCGCAAGTTATCGGAAACGATGTGGCTATAGCTCTTGGTGGTATGCAAGGTCATTTCGAGCTAAATGTATATAAACCCCTCATGATTTCGAACTTTTTGCAATCCGCAAGATTATTAGGAGACGCAGCAGTTTCATTTACGGATAATATGGCCATTGGCATAGAGCCAAATCAGGTTCGAATAAAAGAATTAGTAAACAACTCCCTTATGTTGGTTACAGCCCTTAATACACACATTGGTTACGAAAACGCGGCAAAAATAGCCAAAAAAGCGCATGCCGAGCATACAACTCTCAAAGAAGCCGCAATGTCTTTAGGCCTTGTTTCTTCCGATGATTTTGATAAATGGGTAGATCCATCAAAAATGATTGGCTCCTTATAGAAATAATACAGCAATAAGCATAAAAACTATGCCTCATAAATGAAATGAAGGCATAGTTTTTTTTTATCTTCATTGGTCCAAATAAATCAGCGAGTGTCTAATTCACTTTAAAAATTTCCAAAGTGAATCTCCCTTTTCCAAAGAATTTTCACCCATATAAAAGCAGATAATACAGATAGTATTCAAACAATAATCTAAATGCTTATCGTTTTTTAAAACGCTCATTTAACAAACCAGGCATAAAGCTTAATTTGGCTAAATCCGAAAATAGAATATCCGGAAAACTCAGATAAGTCAAGGTTTCCTGCCATTAGATTCAAAAATGTTTATGTAAATGGGGTTAATCCACTTCTTCAAAATCCACATATTCGCCTTTGCCCCTTAATTTATCGTCTTTATCCGCAGGGCTCGACTTGATTGTAGTTTTTCCCGCCTTTTCTTCATTATAAATATTTTGCTGCTGCTGTTGAATATTTTTCATATATTTACCAATAGCCCTGGGCAAAATAAATCTTACAATCTCTCTCAAAAGAAATCCTATCAAAAATACGACGAATAAAAACTTTAATAAGAATGCCATAACAATAAAATTTATCAAAAATACCACAAAAACCGAACAAAACAATCAAAACAAATCATAATTGTTTTGCTCACTGTTGCATCATTATAAGTATAAGGAATGAGAAAACACGTGTGAGAATTATTATAGCCGGTCAAATCGTCAGAATAGAGAAAAAAATATTGGTATCAAAATTATATTCTTGTTACTTTTGCAGAAAGAAATAAATAATGGAAAAATTCGATTTAGCCGTAATCGGTTCCGGACCTGCGGGTTTCTCGGCTGCCATGCGTGCCATTGATATAAGCAAACACGTTTGTTTAATAGAAAAAGGCACCATCGGAGGAGCCGGTGTTTTCAACGGCGCATTAACATCAAAAACCCTTTGGCAGTTATCGCACGATTATTCAGTTGCGGCAGCCGTTAACAGGGGCTATAGGGCATCGGGCTTGCAAGTAAGTTACGCAGAGGTAAACAAAGCTGTCAAATCGGCAGCAAAATCAAAAGTTTATCAAATACTATCACAAATAGAAAGCATATCCAAAGGACATTACGACAATTGCAGTTTGAGTTTAAAATACGGACATGCACGCTTTATAGACCCACATACACTCGAAATAGAAAGAGATGGAGAAAAAACACGAATTTGGGCCGAAAAAATAATTATTGCCACTGGCTCTCGTCCCCGACAATACCCTGGAATTGAAGTTGACCATAAACGCATTATTGATTCCGATGATGTAATGGACATGAAAGCTTTTCCCGATAGATTAATCATTATAGGATCGGGTATAATTGGAACAGAATACGCCACTATTTTTTCCAATTTTAAACAAACCGAGGTGCATCTTCTCGACCGCCAGCACAGGGTAATTCCGTTTGAAGACGATGATGTAAGCGATTTTGTATCAAAAAACCTGGAAGAAAATGGCGTAATTATTCACCATACGGCCAATTTGCGCACCATTAAAAAGCACGACGATTTTCTAGAGGTAGTGCTCGACTACGAAGACGGACACAGTAAAGTACTCGAAGTGGATGTAGCTTTTATGGCCATTGGACGTATTCCGAATACAAACGATCTAGGTCTCGAAAATATTGGTATTTTGCCAAACAAATGGGGGTACTTAGAAATTACAGACCATTGCAAACTAAAAACACACGATTCGCATTTGGATCATATTTACGTTGCCGGAGATATTTCGGGTGCAACACAACTCTATAGTGTGGCCGAAATTCAAGGACGACATGCCGTGCGAAGTCTATACAACCAAGAAACACGACCTATAAGTTATTACAACATGCCAACGCTCATGTTTTTTAAACCCGAAGTTGCCGCAGTGGGAATGAACGAAAAACAATTGCAGGCATCCGAAATTCCCTATAGAAGTGTAAATTACTCTAACGCACTAGTAAACAGAGCCATTGCAATGCGAAATACCAATGGTTTTATCAAAATTCTGATTAGCGACGATGGAGACGAGCGTATTTTGGGAATGCGGGCCAGTGGGCCGCAAGCTTCGGCATTTATTGTTTCGGTTGCGCACATGATGAACGAAAAAAACAGTCTCGACGAGATACTCAAAACCATACATCCACATCCAAGTCTTACAGAAGGCATTCAGGATTGTTTAAGAGTATTTAAAGGAAAATCCATTTATAAGCCTTATGCATTTCCCGATTTAATTAAAACCAAAACCTGGCATCCCAACAATGCTTAATTATTCATTTAGTGTAACAAACGTATTCTGGTTTGTGCTTATTAACCTAGTATTTAGCAGGGGGCTTTTCCTTTTGTTTCCGGAATATGTAAGCAAAAGATTTTCGCCCACTCCAAAGCTTATTCCTTATACAGCACTAAGCAATAGTGCATTGCTTATATTTTCGCTTTTTACCATCGTGCTACCTGCGCACAATTCTTTTCTAATTCTGGCAACGGGTATAATAATTTTCATTTTAGGGCTGATACTCACAATTAGCGGCATTTTTTTCTTTGCCATCAACGAGCCCGACCGAATGGTAAAAACAGGCGTTTATAAATATTTTCGCCATCCGGTATATTTTGGAAATTATATACAATTAGCAGGAATAACTATATATTCATTTTCGTTTGAATTGGCACTATTTGCTATCTTACACATTATTTTTCATCATTTTATCATTGTTCAGGAAGAAAAAGATTTAATCAGATTTTATACAGATTATCGGCCATATAAACAAAATACCCGTAGATTTTTTTTTTCTGATTATTAGAAAAAGAGCAACAATAGCAATGGAATAAGTATGCCCAATGCCACATAAATACCGCCTCGTCCGATAAATCCTTTATGCCCCCTAACCATTATCAATGCGCTAAGTGCAAAAAAGATTAAAGCACCTGCAAAAATATCCGAAAACCATTTCCACCAAACATGGGGGTTGTAGTGCAAAAAATTTACCTGATAGAAAAACCATCTCTTTTGAAGCAATTCAACCTGAGCACTTCTTTCAGCAATATTAACCGTTACCGACGAACCACCGGCAAGGTATATTTTTAAACGCTCGTTGGGCAGATATGCATAAGTTCTGTAATTCTCTTCCTGATCTAGCGAATTCAATAATTGAGTAACAAAAACATCAGCCGAATCCTTTAAATTAAAATCCTGCTCAATTTTTTTCTCGAAATAAACGACAGAATAATTTGGATTCCAGTCTTTTATGTGATTTAATGCGATACCGGAAAATCCATATATTAAACTTATACCAACAAAGAAAAAACCTAAATCACGATGCAATAGCCGCACCCATCTTCTTATTTCTTTCATTTAAGAATATTTTTACGAATTAATCAGACCATTTCTGAAATAAATGGATACATCCACAAAGTAAAAAATATTATTTTTGAGAAAGCGGAAAAAATCTCAAAAATAAAAAACATTAAAAATGCCACTAATTAAAAACAATCAGTGGCGTATTTATAGAAATAAATGTCTGCAAACTATTTAAATTGAAAAAAACCAGGACTTCAGAAAAATGCAGTCTTTATTTAGAAACAACTTCGTGAGACAGATATTTTAATGAATAAAAGGACAAATGGTCTACCCCTGCAGTTTTCATAGAATCTCTATAAAAAGTTACTTTATTTTTGGTAGCTTCAAGTTCGTCTTCAGATTTTTCGCCTTCTTTATGCGAATTCTGGCAATCTTCTTCCATTTTCAAACAAGTAGATTCATCAATTCTGGTTTCTTCCACCAAGCCAGTAAGAATAATTTCGCTGCCATTTAAGTTTTCATCAAGTCTTTCGTCAGCATAAGCATGCAAATCGTTGCCTTCGCTCACAAGCAAAAGTTTCTTGCCGCCATGCTTGCACACATGGTCTACGACCCCTGCAATTTTAACCTGTTTGCCAACCAATTGAGAAGCCTGTGCTTCAAAATCGGCTAGTTTTACAAACACAGCTTCTTCCGTTTTATTACCCTCATCAACCTTATTTTCAGATTTGCAAGCAACAAAAAAAAGACTGAATAGCACTAAATAAATGAGATTCTTCATAGATTAATAAATTTTGATTTTAAGACCCTAAATTAGACTAAATTTTTATAATAAACAATAACATTTCTCAATATACTACCACAGAGCCACCTGAACTGTTTTTTGTTGCACCGGTTACGCTTTTGAGTGTATTAATACTATTTTGTAAGCGCAAAGTGCCCAAAAACGCAAATATCAATGCCTCCTTGTATTCAATAATCTCTTTCGGTGGAAGAATAATTTTTAAGCCAGATTTTTGTTGTAGTAAATCTACAAACCATTTGTTGTATGCGCCACCACCACTAAGCAGCAAGCTGGATTTATTAAAAGTCTTCAATTCTTTTGATAACTGAAAGCTAAAATGCTCGTAATAAGTCGCAAGTTTATCTTCTGTTTCAATATCAAAAGCGTTTATCAGCGGAAATAATTCCGTTTCGACCCATTCCCTTGCCAAAGATTTTGGTCCTTTTTGATCGTAGATAGACATTTGGTTAAGTTTGGTGAGCAAATTTGGATCAACATTTCCTGCACGTCCAATACTGCCGGCAAAGTCAAAATCCAAACCCAATTCGCGTGAGAGTGCATTAAGTACAAAATTAAATGCGCCGGCATCGCGTGCAATTCGCTCGCCGTAGTGCACCGAATAATTTGCAAATCCGCCCAAATTCAAACAAATATCATACTCAGGAAAGAGCAGTTCATCGCCCATTGGAACCAATGGGGCACCTTGCCCCTCTAATGCAGCATCCAAAGCCCGAAAATCGAATACCGTAGTAATTCCGGTTTTGGCAGCAATTTCAGCGCCACTACCGATTTGCACACTCAATTTTCGATTTGGTTGATGAAAAACGGTATGGCCGTGCGAAGCAATTAATTGGGGTTTCACAGCGCAATCTTTCAAAAAAACATTTATCTGCTCGCCAATAAACGCACCAAACTCGTTATTCAACAAAGCAAATTCCAAAGCCGAAAGATGCTGAGCAGTAAACAGTTTTGATTTCCAGGTAGGACAATATGGAACAGTCGCAGCCTTTAGTATCTTAAAACGCCACTGCTCCTGTTCCTTATAAAAACGGCACAAAGCCAAATCAAGTCCATCGAGCGATGTACCCGACATTATTCCTAATGCGATAGTTTCGTTATACATGCTTAAAAATAAATAATTCAAACATTTACTTCAATAAATTATTATGTTTCGATTGAATATGAAGGATGGCAAATTCAATATAAGTATCTCTATTCGCCAACACATCTTCCTGCAGAAAATTAATTGCAATGTGCGGCGGAACGCCCATCTCTATATTAAAGCCGTCGGGACTAAATGTTTGGGTAGTAGAAAAACGAGCAATCCATCCGTTTGGCAATTCAAAAGATATAGGCAAGCCCCCACCCCCACCTGTTGTATCACCGATAATGGTTACATGTTCAAAATTTTTAAACCGATTGGCTAAATCATTGGCAGCACTATAGCATTGCCTATTGGTAAGCAAAACAACAGGTTTTCGGTAATTCACGGCAGTGTCCGCTTCAACCGAAAAAGCAAAAAAATCGCTAAAATCATTGTGTCCGGGGCCTGTTTTGTATTGTTGCAAAAACACAGTACGATCTTTGTCGGCAAATTTTTTGCAGAGCAAATCCACATTACTCAAATAGCCTCCACCGTTTCCTCTGATATCAAAAATTAATCCTTTAGTATAGCTAAAGTCTTTAATCAGATAATCTAGTTCATCCTCATCTATAACAGAACCAAAGCTAGCGTAATATATATACGCAACACTGTCAATAACGGTATTATAAAGCGGACCTGTAATTCGGTAGTCATCACCCAGATAATATCTTTCGATGATATTAAAATCGAAGTTAGCGGGTTTATGGGTATACCATGTCCAATTACGCGAAACATCGAAGGCAGAACTTAAATTTACATGCCCATCTTTAAGCACGAACAACATATCGCTTAACACATCAAACAACTCTTCGTCAGTCATATCCTGTTTTATTCTAGGCAGATTTTGATTGTAAACATCCTGCCAATCGATACTTTTTAAAGTAAAAAATGCATATTTTTCGTCTACCTCTTTCCAAAGCGTTTCAAAATTGCTCAAAGGAGTATTTTCGGTTGTGGGCTCAATAAATAAAAACTCACACGAACTAAATAGTAATAAGCTAAAAATTAATATACTGAAATTCTTCATTTTACGTAAATATTTAAAGATTAAAATAGAGTTTAATACCAGCAGAATGGAAAGCGGCAAATCTTTTGTTTTCCAAATTAATCTGATGGAATTGCCAATGGTGAAATATTTCCCAGCGGTTATGGTTGTGCATATCATACATCACTATGCTTTCCCATTCTAATGCGGGTGCACCAATAAACGAAAACAATTTAAAACTCTTTATCACACTTTGAAAAGTATTATCACTGAGCTGGGTGAATCCTATTGGAGCAGGATAAGTATAAGCAGGTTCGAGCGAAAAACTGAAAACAGAAGTTCTCCATTGATTATGCCACAAGAAAGAATGTTTCAGGAATCTAAAATTGCGGGCAGCAGAGAAAGCAGCATCAATGCCGCTTAGCACATCATAACTTAGGGCATTATTCGAAAAACTGCCCTGAACACGAACAAGCACCTTATTGTGCCAAAAACCGCCATACTTAAAATGCCACTTTCGCCAGGATTTTGATGAATTATACAATAATCCATAATCTGCACGGCCCAAATATACAGAATAAGAGCTACTTATATTATCGCCCAAAGGCATTGCCATTGCCCCATAATTAGCAATATTGAGCATTTGAGTAAATTTTTGTCCATCCCTGTAAAAGCCAATTTCTAAACCGCCACCAATACCGTAGTAGATTAAAACAGACTGATTTTGATCCTGTGTACTTAGCCAACCTGCGTTCAAGCCTAAAAACAAAAAATTAGGGTGTCTAACAATGGAGTCAGTTTGGGCTTTCATAAAAAGGGGAAAAACAATAAAAAAAACAGGCAAGAATTTTTTTAGCATAGTGGTAAAATTTAAAATATGTTTATAAGAGCAATTTGTTTCTGCAAAAGCTGCTTTTTGATTCTCCAAATTTACTAACTTTGTGCAAATAAAATGCCTCAATCAATATATGGAAATAAAAGTAGATTTTTTGGTGCTCGGCAGTGGTTTGGCCGGATTAAGTTTTGCCCTAAAAGTTGCCGATAATGCCAAAGTGGCCATAATAAGCAAAAAAAGCTTTAACGAAACCAATACCAGTTATGCGCAAGGGGGAATAGCCGGTGTAACCTATCAACCGGATAGTTACCAGAAACACATTGAGGATACCTTAATTGCCGGCGATGGACTTTGCGATAAAACGGTAGTGGAATTAGTGGTTTCGAAAGCGCCCGAACAAATACAAAAACTAATAGAATGGGGAACGCAGTTTGACAAAAAAGCTGATGGCAACTACGATTTAGCCAAAGAGGGCGGGCACAGCATGCACAGAATACTGCATCATCGCGATAACACAGGCTTTGAAATACAACGCGCCTTATTCGCAAAACTTAAAAAACATCCAAATATTCAAATTTACGAAAATCATTTTGCCATTGACTTAATTACCCAACATCACATGGGCATTACTGTAACCCGGCAGGATAAAGACATTGAATGCTACGGAGCTTATGCACTGGATGTAGACAGAAATCAGATTGTAAAATTTTTATCAAAAATTACATTTTTGGCCACCGGAGGAATAGGTAATATATATCAAACAACCACTAACCCGATTATTTCTACCGGAGATGGAATAGCTATGGTTTACAGGGCAAAGGGAATAGTTGAGAATATGGAGTTTGTACAATTTCATCCCACTGCATTATTCAATCCGGGCGAACGACCATCCTTTCTGATTACAGAAGCTATACGTGGCTTTGGAGGTATTCTAAAGACACCGGATGGAAAAGAGTTTATGCATAAATACGACAAAAGAGGTTCGCTAGCCCCTCGCGACATAGTGGCCAGAGCCATAGATACAGAAATGAAACTTCATGGTTTCGAACATGTTTGTATTGATGTTACACAAACCAATCACGATGAATTAAAGCAACATTTTCCAAACATTTACGAAAAATGCCTAAGTCTTAGTATTGACATGACCAAAGATTTTATTCCCGTTGTTCCTGCTGCCCATTATTTATGCGGCGGAATTAAAGTAGATTTAAATAGTTCCACCAGTATTAAACGGCTTTATGCTGCCGGCGAAAGCGCATCTACAGGATTGCATGGCGCAAACCGACTGGCATCAAACAGTTTACTCGAGGCCATTGTATTTGCAGACATAGCAGCAAATCATTCGTTAAAAGAATTAAATAATTACGAAAACCAACCCAAGATTCCGGAATGGAATGATGAGGGTACATCACTTGCCGAAGAAATGGTACTGATAACTCAGGAATTTAAAGAACTGCAAATGATAATGAGCAATTATGTAGGCATTGTACGTTCAAATCTACGCCTGAAAAGAGCATTCGACCGATTGGAAATTTTATACAAGGAAACCGAAGAATTATACGAAAAAACAACCATTAGCCCTCATCTTTGCGAACTACGGAATGCCATAAACATTGGGTACCTCATAATAAAAATGGCCAAGCGCCGTAAAGAGAGCCGAGGTTTGCATTATACGCTGGATTATCCACAAAAAAATAAAATGCATTAACTTGTATATTAATTTTTTTTAACAAAAATGAAATTCGCAAAAAAAATGAGACAAAACACATAACACTATCAGACAGCAACTTACGACATAGAATATGGAAAGTAGAAATATTTGAATCAAAATAAGCGAGATAAAATTTTCGCAAAAAAACTACGTTTAACTGACAGATCTTGTTTACATGAAAAAACTATTTTATTTAGCACTTCTTTTTGCACTTATGAGTATTTCTCTAACTCATAACAAATTAGAAAATTTTAAAAACGATAATGTTTTTACCAATGGCGAATATCTGAAATTTGAGGCAGGATATGGCTGGATTGTGGGTGGAGAAGCAGAATTAACGCTCGAAAGTAAAAAATACAGGGGTAAAGATGTTTATTATGCCAAGGGAAGTGCAAAAACCATTGGTATTGCAGATGCACTATATAAGGTACACGATATATACGAAAGTTATTTCGACCCGCGAACAGGCTTACCTGTATACGCTATTGAAGATCAGAAAGAAGGTCCCAGATACCGATATCACATTGAACTGGATTTTATGCACGAGAAAAATCAGGTAAAAACATCCAAAAAAGAAAATCCAGATAGTATTCCTTCACGAACATTCGATATTCTATCGGCCTTTTATCAATTGCGCAATGTGATAAACCCAAATATAAAACCCGGCCAGCAAGTAAAACTACATACTTATTTCCAAGGCAAAAACTGGGATTTGATTGTACGCTTTATTAGATACGAAACCGTAAATTTAAGTTTTGGCAAAGTTGAATGCTACAAGTTTTTGCCAGTTGTGCAAAAAGGAGATGTTTTTACCGACGAAGACGCCCTTAGTATCTGGGTTTCAAAAGATGATGCCAAAATACCCGTAAAAGTAGAATTCGACCTGATGGTAGGTTCCTTTAAAGCCCAATTAGTTGATTATAAAGGCTTAAAATATCCAATTAATGTTAAACAAAAATAAAACTGAAAAACGATGAAATGGAAAATGTTGCTATTATTTGCCATTATTATGGTATCATTATTTGCCTGCAAGAATAAAGAAAAATTGGTTACCGACCCAATTAACCCGGCCGTGGATTCAGTGCAAATCTATCACAATCAAATGGCCATGGTTACAGATTCGCTCAATGCAATAATAAATGGAACCACAGGCTTATCGCTCGAAGATCAGGAGAAATACCTTCAAAGTCTTACCAAAAGAAACATAAAAGATGTAAATGTGCTCAATTTGATTATCAAAGCAGGCGAGAAAATAAAAGAAATTAAAGCAGCCAAAGAAGTAAAAGTTAAACCCTTACAAACCACGCTAGAAGACAATTTCGAGAAAATTATGAATGCAGCCAGCTATGCCGAAGCCGATGCCGTAATAAAAGAAACCCTGGAAAAATTCGAAAATCCGGAGGCACCAGTGCTAATTATTCTTTATCGTCAAGGCGAAGATGTGGATTACGACAAACCTACCAATATTAAAGATTACTTGAATTATCTAAAACTGCAGAAAAAGAGCAATGCCAATATTGACCAAATTTTTCTGAACAGCAACGGAAAAATTAAATCGCTCGATTTGATGCATAAATAATTCGAAATCAATAATTAAAATAAATTTATCAAATGAAAAATTCAAGAAATATCATCATATCGCTCATACTTCTGATGATGAGTTTGCCCCTTTGGGCACAAACAGAAGCGGTAAAAGTAAATCCGCCCAAATTAACTCCAGAGCGAAAAGCAGCAGTTGATAGTCTGGCATTAGAAAAAGTGCGTGATTTAAGCAAATACATTACCATTATCGGCAATAAAGAAACACCATTGTCGGAATCGGCCCGCGCAATAGACCGCGCCAAGGAGCTATTTATGGAAGGCAGCCAGATTGGCGTATCATCCTTGTCGCGCAACGAAGTAAAGTATTATACCATAGAAAAATATCTCTACAGATTAGCATCCTTAAACTACGACCAGGTTAATATTGATTGGTTTGATATACAATATGTAAGCGATTTGGAATTACAGCCCGACGGCAGATATGTGGGAGTAATTACCATCTACCAAAAATTTGAGGGAGTAACCAAAGAGGGTTTGGTATACAAAGATGTTACTAAAAAAGACGTTACTGTATATGTTGAGCGCAAAGAGACACAAATTGCCGGTCGCTTAATCGGTTTTTGGGATGTTTTGCTCGGCGATATTCGCGTAAAAGAAACTTCTTACAAATAATGTTTAAGTTTGTTACATACGCCGCAAAGTTCGCTTCATTTTGCTGTTCTTTGTGGCGTTTTTATTTAAATCACTCATAATTTTTGGTCAAAATTCCTTTTTAGGGTGATTAAAATAGTACAAACAAAATAATACTTGAAAACACTGTGTTCCGCAATTGTTTAGGAAGTCGAATGAGACAAAGTCGAAATTGGACTTTATGATAAGTAAAAATAGATATAAATACGCATAAAAAAGAGCAAGTTAGCGAAAAACTAATCAAAAAATAAAAAACGAACAAGAGCTTGCTTAAGGCGATTTACAAAAAAAATACGATGATGAAAAAATGGAACTTACTAATTATTAGCCTATTCATTTCACAATTTCTGGTGAATGCCCAAGGCGGATTAACGCAAAAATCGCTTGAAAAAATGTTTGCAGAAACCAAACAGGTTAGTCAGTTTTTTCGCCGGTTTAATGCCGAAGAGGATATAAAAGGTCAGATACTTTACGAGAAAGATAAGGATTATAGAAATATCAAACTCCGAAAATCTTATTTCCCGTATTTATTCGACCAAACTAAATTTAATCATGCAGCGCTAGAAAGCGAATTTCAGAATTATGTAATTACTAACCAACATTTTCTGAGCTTTTATTCGCCCAAATGGATGGCCCAGGTGCAGGCCGAATTCCTGTACAACGGAAAACCGCAGCAAGTAGAGCTATTTTTCAAAATAGAAATGGAAAACGGAGGCAGTAAATGGGTACTGCATCACGTTTACACCGACATTTACCAGCAGCACACAGAATTAACCGACACTCCCGAAATCAGGTTTATTCACCCCAAGAGTCACGAATTAGATTTTATGAATCTAGGCAAAGTGTTTACACCCGAAAACAACCCCCGGCAATATACTTATAACGAATTTAAGCCCGATTGGCTATCGATTTTTGTTTACGAATACAATCTTGGCCAATGGAAATTCAAACAGGTAACCCGCACCTGGTTTCATGTTTGGCAAGTTCCCAATTGGTACTTTACCTTGGAATATATAAACCGCAACGAATTAAATTCGGGCTGGATGATAACAAATTTAATTGACATCTCTAAAATACCTGAAAATGAACTGGAATATTATATCGTTACGTCATTGCATTAGTATAATTGCATTATTGTGGAGCTTATCGCTTGCAGCTCAAAATAAAAAAATAAGCGACGACGATTTGCGCGTATTAAAAGGACAGGCGCAACAAATGGTAGGATTTTTTGAATACCAGCAAAATATTTTGGGCGACCCCGATGCAAGCCTTCGCGAAAAGCAAATTGTGATAAACGAATCCTACAAAAAATCGTTTTCTGATTCGCTTGTGCAAATCGAGGACGATCTGGATCCATCGCGCCAATTCTCTATCTTTAAAGATGTGCAGGATTATCTGAAGGATATCGATTTTTTCTTTAAAAAAGCCGAATTTGCCTACGATATAATCGAAATGAAATATGGCTACAATCAATACGATGTGCTTTATTTTACAGTACTTACCCAACGAAAAATTACAGCAACGGATTTAAAAAACAAAGCAATAGAAAATTTTCAAAACCGATATTTCGAGCTTAATTACAACGATACAACCCAAGGATTAAAAATTGTAAGCATTTACACCAATTCACCCGAAGATAAAACCAATTGGCAATCGTGGTGGGGGAATTTGCCCTTGGTTTGGAAAACATTTTTCAAGGAAAAATACAATTTTGGGGATTCGCTCAACGCCGGCGACATTAAACAGCTCGACAATTTAAGCCAATTGGATATTTCCGGTAGAACGGATATTTCGGATTTGAACCCGGTGATTGATTTTAAAGCACTAAAAAATCTAAACTTAAGTGCATCTGGCATAAACGATCTTATGCCGCTTCGTTATCTAAAAAATCTGCAAAGTCTGAATATTTCAAACACCAAAGTAAATGCCATTGACGCACTAAAATACAGCTCGGCCCTAAAGGTGCTAAACCTTACAAACTCAAAGGTAAGCTCACTGAATGTACTCGAAAATTTGCAACGCATCGAAGAACTTTATCTAAGCAACACTCCGGTTAGCGATTTAAGTCTGCTGTCCGATTATAAAAACATCAAAATACTAAATTTATCGGGACTAAAATTAACTAAATTTGATTTTTTACAGGACATGCCAAATCTGGTAGAACTAACACTCGATAGTTCTAGCTTTGAAAACACGGCTTTCTTGTACAATCATGCCTTTTTGCAAAAACTGAGAATGAATAAAACACCCATCAAAAATTTTGCATATCTGACAGATGTAGACAAATTGAGCGAAATCTATTTTGAACACACCCAAATCGAAAAGCTCGATGGATTAGAGAAGATGAAGAGTTTGCGCAAAATTTATTGCGACTATAGCAAAGTGAGCAGAGCCGAGGCCCTAAAACTTAGTCAAAAAAGACCCGATGTAGTAATTGTTTTCGAATCGCAGGAGTTAGCGCAATGGTGGGCAGCATTAGATGTAAACTGGAAAAACTATTTCAATCGGTTATTTCAGCTGCCAGCCAAACCCGCCACCGAAGATTTGCATCAGGTAATAAAACAAACGCAAATAAGCATCAAGAATAACAAAAATCTGAACGATTTAAGCCCCTTGGCCATATTTTCGGATTTAAAAGAGCTAGAAATAAGTAATGCCAAACTGACAAATATTTCTGCTTTAAAAGAACTCAAAGAACTCGAAAAAGTAAGCATCACTTCGGCCGAATTGGCCTCGGTTGATGTAATACAGCATTTAAACAAGCTAAAATACCTCGATGTTTCGCAAAATCCGATTATGAATTTGTCGCCACTCGACAGCTGCGCATCCTTAGAGGAAATTCATGCCGAAAAATGCAATCTAAATTCGCTTCCGGATTTACCCAAAGCAAAAAACTTCAGGAATTTATACGCCGATGGAAATCAAATCGCAGATTCCACAGTGCAAAAATTCTATGCAAGGCATCCATCGTCGTTGGTAATATACAAAACTGCCTATTTGCAAACCTGGTGGAATGCTTTGGATTTAAACTGGAAAAAGTTCTTTATCCGACAATTTAACTTAACGGCACAGGCCAATACCGAAGAATTGCATAAACTTATTCGCACAGAAGAAATAAGCCTTAGAAATATTCAAATAGAAAACCTAAATCCATTAAACGAATTTTTACGATTACAAACACTTGTTTTATCAGATCTGAATCTAAGTAGCCTAGTATCGGTTTCGGGCTTTAAATCGCTCGAAAACTTGTCGCTCGTGCGATTAAGTATCCATGATATAAGCCCGGTTTACCAATTACTCAAACTAAAAAAATTAAGCATCAACGAAACCGCAGTAAGAAAAATAGAATATGAAAAGCTCAGTCAGTTAGAATATCTGGATATTTCGGAAAACAAAATAAAAAATATAAGCGGACTAAAATATTTGCCGGATTTACAGGAGCTCAATATTTCCAATACACGCGTTTGGAATATTGGGGTAGTAAAAAAGCTGCTAAAGCTAACAGAATTTAAAGCCTATAATAGCTCAGTGCCATATTTTTCGATAAAAAAACTAAAAGCAAGCAAACCGAAGTTAAGAATTACATGGTATTAAATAATTTTATAAAAATTTATGTTTTACAAAATCTTTTTTTTCTAATTTAGCCATACAATTTCTAAAACACCAATGCAATGAAAAAAGACAGAGACATTGAAAAAAACTACAGCAAAACTGAGTTTGTAGCAAAACTTAGAAGATTGGCCGATGCCATTGAAAACGATGATCGCTTTGAAATTCAGATTGCAGGAGAGCGCATCTACGTTCCTAAACGGGCAGTATTTAATATCGAACACGAGCGCGAGGATGGAATGGAAGAAATCGAATTTCAGATTAAATGGGAAACTGAAAAATAATTAAACAAATTACGGCTGCCGAACTTATTTTTATGAGAGATAAAAACGAATGTGAAATTGCATTCAAAAAAAATTGAATAAAAAAACTCAGTTCAGCAGCCAAATTTTTTTTCTATGAATATTGAAAATAAAGACTATATTATTTCGAATTACCTTCATAAAACTTGCTTGTATAAAGAAAGCCGGGAAATTGTGATGGTAAAAGTTCTTACACTAAGCATAAGCGATTGGGGCTTAACATTTCTGTTGCAAATGGAAAACGAAATACAAGCCATAGACGAAGACGAATTAATTTATTACAGTAATCCAGAGCAGGTAAATAAGACATTTGAATTCTCCGGAGCATGGGAAATTTGCTCAATCGAAAAGCACAAAATTCATGTATCCTATGTAAACGGAACGCTCAATTGCAGCGAAAAATCCATGCAATATTTTTTAGATCGCGAACCCGACAGATACAAGCTTTGGAGAGATTAAACCAGACTTTGCAGAAAGGCCTTTTTCAGAGAAAAATTCTCAAATACACATTTTATCATTATCTTGGTCTTTAGTTTAAATCACATGACCAACTTAACCAAAGTATATCTAAAATCGGGCGAAGTCTATGTAAATTCCGCCTCTGTAATCGTATGGACAGTCTTAGGCTCTTGTGTAGCCGTTGCCTTGCATAGTCCGAGAAAAGGCCTAACGGCAATTTCGCATGCCCAGTTACCTTCTCCATCTCACAAAAAAGATGCATGCTCGCATAGCTGCCCCAAACCATGTTTTCAGCAGCATGAAGATATTGTATCGGAGATGCGGTTTTTAAGCTGTTCAACCAAATATATGCTCGATGAATTGCATAAAATGGGAATAGAAAACTCGGAGTTAAAAGCCTATATTTTTGGAGGTTCGTCAATGTTTCAGGTCGAAAAAGATTATTTTTCGGTAGGAAAACGCAATGTAGATATGGCCCTAACGATGCTTAAGAATTTTGGAATACCTGTGGTTGAAAAAGACGTATTGGGAAATCAAAGTCGCACCATCAATTTCAATACCTATTCGGCCGAGTTCACCATTGAATTAGGAGATTAAGCCAAAAAATGGAAAAAAAAGCCCGAAATAAAAAATTTATTTCAGGCCTGATTTCTTTTGCAACATAGAATAAATGCTATTTCGCTTTACCCTGATTAGCAACAGCTTGCATAGCAGCTTTTACCTTCTCTTCATCACCCAAATAATAGCTTTTAATAGGATTTAGATTTTCATCGAGTTCGTAAACCAAAGGCATTCCGGTAGGAATGTTCAAAGCCAGAATGTCTTGCTCCGAGACATTATCAAGATACTTTACCAATGCCCTAAGGCTGTTACCATGTGCAGCCATAATAATTTTTTTTCCTGCCTTTAACTGAGGCACCACATCTTCGAACCAAAAAGGCAAAAAGCGCTCAACAGTATCTTTTAAACACTCCGTAAGAGGCATATCTTTCTGATCGAGCTTAGCATAAGCTTTATTTTTACCGGGATATCTATCATCATCGGTGGTAAGCGCAGGAGGCGCAATATCATAACTTCTACGCCAAATGGTAACTTGCTCTTCGCCATGCTCGGCAGCAGTTTCGGCTTTGTTTAAACCTTGCAGCGCACCGTAATGACGTTCGTTTAAACGCCAGGTTTTTTCAACCGGCAACCAAAGTTGGTCAAGTTCTTCTAAAGCAAAATTTAATGTTTTGATGGCTCTTTTCAGGTAAGAAGTATAGGCCAAATCGAATTCAAAGCCATTGTCTTTTAATACTTTTCCGGCTTCTTTGGCTTCAGCTACACCCTTTTCCGATAAATCTACATCTGTCCATCCGGTAAAGCGGTTTTCTTTGTTCCAAACGCTTTCGCCATGACGTAATAATACTAATTTTATCATATTCGATTGTTTATAATAAGTTTACTCTTTAAAAAAATCCAGAATAGATTGAAAAATGTTTTGTCCGTCGATATTACCCAACTCCGGATCCGAAGCTCTTTCCGGATGAGGCATCATGCCGTAAACATTCTTATTTTTGTTACAAACTCCGGCAATGTTTTCGATGGATCCATTAGGATTAGATTCTTGAGAAATTCTGCCGTTCTGATCGCAATAGCGGAACAAAATCTGCTTATTTTCGTGCAATGAGGCCAGCGTTTGTCCATCTGCAAAATATCTTCCTTCGCCATGTGCAATAGGAATTTTGAGTGGCTTGGTGCAATTAAGGTTTTTTGTAAGTGCAGTTTCGTTGTTATCAGCTCTAATATACACGTTTTTACATGCAAATTTCTGATGATCGTTGTGAAGTAAAGTTCCGGGCAATAATCCTGCTTCGCAAAGAATTTGAAAACCATTGCATACTCCCAAAACAAAACCACCGGCATCGGCAAATTTAATTACTTCGGTCATTATTGGCGAAAACCGGGCCAAAGCACCACTACGCAAATAATCGCCATAAGAAAAACCACCGGGCAATACAATAGCCTGCACATTTTGCAAATCGGTATCTTTGTGCCATAAGCGAACAACTTCCTGCCCCATGATTTCTTCCAGCACATAAATCATGTCTTCGTCGCAGTTTGAGCCGGGAAATATTACTACACCAAATTTCATTTTTTTGCGAATTAAATTTGTTTCAAAATTACATTTTTGCCCCTATTTATCAAAATAAGATTTTTAGATAAATCTAATTATTGCACTTTACAGAATTGATAAATGATTTATTCGGTTAAAAAAAAAAAACTATTTTTGATGCATAAAAAATTTTCATAGATGAATCAATCCGGTAAATACATTTTTTTTCATGTAGGATTAGGCAAAACCGCCACTACCTACTTACAATACAAAGTATTTCCGTTCTTTAAAAATATTACTTTTATTCACCGAAAGCCAAAATACTTAAAAGTGGCTCAAATAATAGACAGTGGGCAAGATGGCGTTTTTTTAATATCACGCGAGTTCGACCAGCAATTAGAGAGAGAGGTAAAAAAGTTTGCAGCACATCATCCGCATACAAGAGTCATAATCGTATTCCGACAACACGACGGATGGATAGCCTCGCAATACCGCAGGTTTGTAAAAAACGGTCATGCTATTCCATTCCATCAATTTTTTGATGTAAAAGAAGACCAAGGCATGTTTAAAAAGATAGATCTTGATTTTATGCACAAAATCAGGGTGCTGGAAAAATATTTTTCACAAAAACCGATCGTACTTTTTTACGACGATTTGCGTAAAGATTCCTTTGCCTTTTTCGATTACATTGCCGCTTGCATAGGAGCTAATTATAATCGGGAGGATATTAGTTTAGAAAAACACCACAGCAGCTACAACGAAAAGCAATTAAAAGCCATTTTTGCTGTAAGTAAATGGTTGGATATACGCAAACGAAATCATCACAACAAAATATTTTACCAATTCCGGCGGATTTTTATCAATATCATTCGCTATAGTACTTTATACATTGCAAAATATTTGCCCGAAACCTGGATTAATACTCAGCCCTTAATTCATCCGGACGAATTAAAAACAGTGCGCGAATACTATACTTCCGATTGGAATGAAGTGGTAAAATACGCTGAGGAAAACAATCCAAAATTATAATCAAAAAAATAAATCCATGAGTCCATTGTTGGCATTTTCTATCATCGCATCGTATTTTGGCTTACTCATTATAGTTTCGTATTTTACCTCCAAAAAAAGCGATAGCAAAACATTTTTCACTGCCAACAGGCGCTCCCCTTGGTATCTGGTAGCATTTGGTATGATAGGCGCATCCTTATCGGGAGTTACTTTTATCTCAGTGCCCGGCGATGTGGGAAATACAAAATTCTACTATTTTCAATTGGTTTTGGGATATTTGGTAGGATATGCCGTTATTGCCTATATTCTGCTGCCGATATACTACAAGCTCAACTTAATATCCATTTACGAATATTTGCGCCAACGTTTTGGCTTTTGGTCGCACAAAACGGGTGCCGCCTTTTTTATTCTTTCGCGCACCATTGGGGCCTCTTTCCGCTTATTTTTGGTAGCGGCTGTCTTACAAATTGCCTTTTTTGGCCCACTGAGTATTCCATTTGCTGTTACTGTAGCCATTACTATTATGCTCATCTGGGTGTATACTTTTAAAGCAGGCATAAAAACAATTGTCTATACAGATACTTTACAAACCGTATTTATGCTTTTGGCTGTGGTTGCAAGCATTTGGCTCATAGCTGCAGAAATGAACTTATCGTTCTCAGGGATGATAAATTCTTTGCGCGAACATCCGTATACCGAAGTTTTTAACTGGGACTGGAAATCGAAAACCAATTTCTTTAAGCAATTTCTTGCTGGGGCATTTATCACCATTGTTATGACAGGCCTTGATCAGGACATGATGCAAAAAAACCTTACGGTAAAGACACTTCGCGATTCACAAAAAAATATGCTATGGTTTAGCCTGTCCTTACTTCCGGTAAATTTGCTATTTATGTCGCTTGGTGCACTACTTTATATTTATGCCGAATATGTTGGCATTAGTTTCACAGTTTTAGACGGCAATTTAAAATTTATGTATGCAGGCATCTGGCATGGCCCAGATGAACTATTTCCTGTTTTGGCCATTCATCAGTTAGGCGGATGGGTGGGCATCATTTTTCTTGTAGGAACAATCGCTGCTGCATTTTCTAGTGCCGATTCGGCTCTTACAGCTCTTACCACATCATTTTCCATCGATTTTTTAAATGTTGATACCGAAAGTAACTCATTGCGCACATCGCGCACCAAACTATTAGTGCACATTGGTTTTTCGCTGCTTTTGTTTTTGGTCATTATTTTATTCAAAGCCTTAAATAACGATACAGTTATAAAATCGGTATTTACTGTGGCCGGATACACTTATGGCCCCTTGCTCGGTTTATTCGCCTTTGGCATATTTACACACCGACAAGTAAAAGATAAATGGGTACCACTTGTTGCTGTTTTATCGCCATTAATTACCTATCTCATTGGGCAAAACAGTGTGGCTTGGTTTGGCGGATATAAATTTGGATTCGAATTATTGATTCTTAATGGCGCTATTGCGTTTCTGGGTTTATGGAGCATAAGTTTTAAAAAAATAGACTAATATTATTTCATGCCCATTTTTTTAGAACTATTTTGTAATTAGCAAGATAAAAACATCATTTTCAAAATGCTCATCTCGATAATATCCGTTTAATGTGCATAGACACAGCTTGGGTTAAAAAAGCAACGAATATTCATTAGGCAACAAAAATATCGGCGCTAAAATAAATTGTATGCTAAAAAATGATATTGAATTAAATTACCTATCTTTCCAGTAATTTGTAGTGTAAAGCTATAGTTCAAAGGGCTTGTCAAACCTTTTACTATAAGCATTATTTCTTTTTAAGTTACTATTCCAATAGAAATTAGTTAATCCTGTTTTGCTAATCAGTCTAAATAAAAATCTTCTCAGAATTGACATTCTAAAAGGCCTGCCTAATTTGGCTTGAATCTCCTTAGAGAATGTTTCGTTTTTTGCAAAATACTCACCTAAATCAACAAATTTGCTAAATAATTTCTTTGTCATCAAAGGAGGCATAATTTGAATTCCCTCAACACCCCCTTTTATGATCGTACCCAAATATTCACATTTTAATCTTTGGGTCAATTTTTTTAATACCTTTCAATATAAATTGAGTGTATGGCCTCCGGAAAGCCCGACTGAACAATAAAACCTAATTTTTGGCTTTTGTAAGTTCTAATTTTACAATGGTTTCAAAGAACTCCTTTACAATTCCGGGCATAGAATCAGTATAGCGCGGAAATATCGGAATAACAATATCTGCTTCCCTGAAAATCGATTTATGTTCTTCATTCTGATTCCGTTTTGCCAGATAATGTATTGGCACCTGCTCTGTACAAATCTTGTTATATCCGATGAGGAAATAATCAATAAGTATTTTCGAATTGCTCTTCTTGTAACGTGGAGAGCCATTAAATATTACAAGTTTCATAAACGATCTCTTCAACTTTATGTTGGTCAATGTATTTTATGTATTGCATCTTGCAATGAAAATTTAATGCAAATCGGTCATAAATATCATTAATAATCTTCAAATCTTCACTATCAGTATCAATCTCTTTCTCCAGAAAAAGTCCAAAATTTGGATAGTTTTTGTATCGCTTTCTGTGGTGATTCTCGCCATTTCTTAATTCAATATATGGATGAAGAAGTACAATAAACCTATCGGTAATCTTTTTAAGTGCAGAACTTGTAAAACCGGCTATCAAAGGTGAAGCAAAAATAAAAAAGTCCGAATTAATCACTGATTAAAAAATTTCATCTGCATCATCATTTATCGAACATCTTCCGGGAGTTTTCCACCAACAACTCCAGCAACCTGTGCAATAATGCAAATTCATTTTATTTAGTGAAAATAATTGGACATCATTATTTAATCCAAATGCATGAGACAATTCTTCAAGAAAGGCAGAAAAATTACTTTTTCCGGTGCTTATGTCGCCATTTAGAATTACAATTTTCATCTCCTCCGTATAATTTTAGATAGTTTGACGAGTGATGCAAGGAAATTTCGCTTCTTATTTCACGCAATACTCCATATAAACCAATTGACTCATAAGGCTCTTGCATAGTTACAAAGGTAATAAAGTATTGATAAAATAAACAATCATTACCAACCAAATTGTAATGGCTATGGATTTTACTTTTACCGAATGCTTAAATAGTATGCTTCTGGTCTAATGAATATCTTAACTAGCAATTCTTAATGCACTATACTATTTTTTTCTTTAATATCTGAAACATTTATAAGGTCTACACATTTGATGAGAATCTACAATCAGCCCACTTCTTCGAGTAATGCAGCAAAATCTAACACCAATCCCGGTAATTGCGAATGCCGGAAAGTTTTAGAAAAGTCGTGAATGCTGTAATGCACGCTATGGTCAAAAAGGTAATATTTTTTTCGGTAAGGACAAATAACCAGGCCGATTTCGGTCCCCGATGCCATCCATACCTCGCGCATCTTCTGTAAATTTACTTTAAGCTGATGCTTTTGAGACACAATTTCGCCACAAAAGCTAGGACTACCCTGAATATAAGTAGATTGATTTAATTTCTCGCGGGTTATTTTATCAAAACTCACAAAAGAAAAGTCCGGCGCACGGCGCTGCTTTTCTATATAAGTTTCGCGGTTAATTTCGATATCGAAACGGGCTGTGCCATCATAAATTCGTCCTTTTTTACTGCTTCGGTTCCAAATAAATAAAATAGCTCCTATGGCCATGCTAAAAGCAGCAATCATTTCGGGTGTGAGCATATTGATAATAATTTTGCCAGGGAGAATAAATTCGGGTTTTATGTGCTGATTTTCGGCCAGAAAAGCATCAATAAACGAATCGTTCAATTGGAATTGTTGATGTAAATTTATTTCAAAAAAATCTTTGCTATGAATATCAAAATTTTTTCCACTGAGAAGCAATTTATTTTTTTCTGTATCAAAATGCAGGTGTAGGTTTAATTCTTGCAATTCATCAAGAAATAACTTAAGTGATTCAATTTCAGGAATAACAATTTCTATCATCCATTAATCATTAATTTCTTCGAGTAATGCAGCAAAATCTAATTCCAATCCCGGTAATTGCGAATGCCCGAAAGTTTTAGAAAAGTCGTGAATGCTGTAATGCACGCTATGGTCAAAAAGGTAATATTTTTTTCGGTAAGGACAAATAACCAGGCCGATTTCGGTCCCCGATGCCATCCATACCTCGCGCATCTTCTGTAAATTTACTTTAAGCTGATGCTTTTGAGACACAATTTCGCCACAAAAGCTAGGACTACCCTGAATATAAGTAGATTGATTTAATTTCTCGCGGGTTATTTTATCAAAACTCACAAAAGAAAAGTCCGGCGCACGGCGCTGCTTTTCTATATAAGTTTCGCGGTTAATTTCGATATCGAAACGGGCTGTGCCATCATAAATTCGTCCTTTTTTACTGCTTCGGTTCCAAATAAATAAAATAGCTCCTATGGCCATGCTAAAAGCAGCAATCATTTCGGGTGTGAGCATATTGATAATAATTTTGCCAGGGAGAATAAATTCGGGTTTTATGTGTTGATTTTCGGCCAGAAAAGCATCAATAAACGAATCGTTCAGGTGGAATTGATTATTTACATGCAAGGTAAAAAAATCCCTGTTTTCCAGAGCAAAGTTTTTGCCGCTAATATACAATGCCTCTTTAGATGCAATTAAGCGCAAATGCGGATTTTCAGCTTCCAGCACGCCAAATTGTGTCATAAAAATTTGCTGATGCGGCAAAACAATTTCTAATCTATTGGTCATTGTTTAGTACACTTCTACTCCAAAAATAGTAATATCGTCAAAAAAATCGGTATTTGTTCTTTTTATGTTCAGTTGATGCAACAATTCTTGGATAGACGCATCAACCCTATCGGGTGTGCTAAATACATATTCGATAATATTAAGCCTGGTTTCCACCTCGTCGTCGTGTTTAATTTCGATTAAACCATCGGTATAACAAAGAATTTTGGCTCCCTGACTGCTTGTATTAATTTTTTTAATCCCCACTTTCACATGCGAAATATCTTCGAGCATTCCCAAGCCCATGCAACCTGTTTTAAGCTGTAATGACTCGCGCGTGGATCGGTTGTATAAAATGGGCGGATTGTGCCCTGCATTCACATATTCGAGTATTTTAGTCTCGTAATTGTATTTGGCAACAAAAAAGGTAATAAACTTTTGTCCCTGAGCATTTTTACTAATAATCTTATTCAGACGCTTAATCAGTTTATCTAAAGGCATTTCGGGTGTGAAAAGGGCATTTAGATTGGCCTGAAAATTAGACATAAGCAAAGCCGCCGAAATTCCTTTGCCCGAAACATCGGCAATACAAAAGCCAATCTCATTTTCATTAAACTGAATAAAATCGAAATAATCGCCCCCCACTTCTAGGTGAGGCAAATAAAACGAATAAATGAAAAATTTCTCGTTTTGCGGATAAATCGAAGCATCCGGAATAAGCATAGATTGTATATTGGATGCCAGAATCATCTCTTTTCTAAGGGCTTCTTCTTGGAGACTCTTATGAAACAAGCGTTTATTTTCAATGGCTACCATAATAATATTGGTTAGCGTTTGAATAAAATGCAGATGCTTAATAGTAGGGCTAACGCCATCCTGTTCTTCGTCGATATCGCCAATAAGCAGATAAGCAATGGCTTGCTTATTATGAAAAACCGGAATAATAATATCAAAAGTACGGAAAATTTTTTGCTCTTCGGCCAGTGTAATGGTTATTTCGTTAATTTCGAGCAAATCCCGGGGAACATCTATGTGTTCAACCGCTTCGTTATCAAAACCCGATTGCAAAATAATTCGCCACTCGTTTTCGTAATTATTAAATATTAAAACTTTACCAATCTTAAGCTCATCTTTAAGCAGTTTTTCATAACGTGCAAGCAAAATAGGGGTCGACACGTTGGCATTGATGGCCTGTGTAAATTCCAGTAGGGTATCTAGTTTAAAATTACATAATTGTAATCTTTTAATGGCTGCCTGCTTTAACATTTTTTCTATAGTTTGATGGCATCAAATTACATTTTTAAATGCAATCTACAAATTTTTTGTTAAAAAAATTATAACAAATAAATTTTCATACTGATTAATAATACTTTAAAAATACTCTTTGGTTTTTAAAAAGCTTCCATGAAATGTATCATGGAATTTTGTTGCAGAAAACAAAAAGTGAATGCTAAAAAATACCGAATTCATTTTTGCACAGTAAACTTTTTTCAAGGAAAAAGTCTAACTTAGTGGCTTTAATTCGAGTGTATATGAAAAAAACGATATTTAGCATCCTTTTTAGTTTAATTCTGGCGCCGCAGTTTGCCCAAACATTTTACTCACCCGATTCTTCGCTACGTGCAGAAATCAGTACGGGAGATTATCCCGGTTTTGTATTGTACCAGTATCAGCAAAAATTAATCGAAAATACGAGTATTGGCTTAAAGCTTCAAACTGGCGAAATTCTAGGTAAGAATCCGCAAATTTTGAAAAAAACGTATGCAAGTTATGCAGGCGTAGTTTACCCACCTTATGGACAAGAAAAACAAATCGACGATATTTACAATAGCTTAATCCTGGTTTTATCCGACTCACTATCGGTGGAATTTCGTTTGTACAATAATGGGCTTGCCTATAGGTTGAAATATACCGGACAAGGAGCAGCAGTGGTAGAAAACGAACTGGCCACATTTCGTTTGCATGCCTCTTCTACCGTATGGAATCCGCAAGTAGAAAGCTTTGCGAATACCTTCGAGCCACGATATGTGGAAACGCCGCTCAGCCAAATGCCCACAAACGGGCTTTCGTTGTTGCCATTTTTAGCAGAGGCAGATTCAATGCCCTTGCTCATGATTTCAGAGGCCGCACAGAGTAATTATCCGGGCATGTACTTAAAAGCAGCGCATGACACACTTAGGGCAGTATTTCCGCCTTATGTTACCAAGGAAAACTATAAATGGGCTTACAGACTTAGAATTACCGATTTTGCGCCATTTTCGGGCAAAATTGCTACACAAACAGCACCATACATTGCCAAATTACCGGCTCCGGCCAATTTACCTTGGCGTGTGATATTGGTTGCCCAAAACGAAATGGATTTATTGTCGAACCGCCTCATCTATTTACTTGGCGACGCTCCCAAAATGGATTTCAGTTGGGTAAAACCTGGACTTGTGGCCTGGGATTGGTATAACCATTGGGAATTAAGCGGAACATCATTTAAACCGGGCAAAAATACGGCTACCTATAAGTATTTCGTTGATTTTGCAGCAAAGAACGGTATACCCTACATAAATCTGGACGAAGGATGGAATCACAACAAAAAAGTTTTTAAACTAAACAAAAATATTGATGTTCACGAAATTCTGCGATATGCCAAAAGTAAAAACGTAGGGGTATTTTTATGGTTTATGTGGGATGGCCTGGAAGAAAATCTCGGAGCCAAACTCGATACCTTTTCAGCTTGGGGAGTTGCCGGCTTAAAAGTAGATTTTTTCGACCGCGACGACCAGAAAATGGTTGCTTTTGCCGAAACCTTGGCCCAAGAGGCAGCCAAGCGAAAACTGATGCTCAATTTGCATGGCATCTGGAAACCTACCGGCATGGAAAGAACTTATCCGAATATTGTAAATCGGGAGGGCATTATTGGGCTTGAGAACAATAAATTTGGCAACGATGCAACTGCGCGCCACAATGTAAGCTTAGCTTTTACCAGATTTGTTGTGGGAAGTGCTGATTATACTCCGGGAGCACTTTTCCACGTAAAGCAAGCCAATTACAGCAAAAATTGGACACATCCTACTGCCATGACAACCAGAGCACACCAACTGGCTATGTATGTGGTGTATTACGGAGCCTTACAAATGATGCCCGAAGCACCAACAACTTATGAGAAAGAACCCGAAATGCTTGCCCTAATTTCTAAAATGCCAACTGTTTGGGATCAAAGCATTCCATTAGATGGCCAGGTAGGCGATTTTGTAGTAATGGCGCGGAGCAAAAATAACAATTGGTATGTAGCCGGTATGACTGACAAAGCCCACAAAATTAACCTGAATTTAAGTTTTCTGCCAACAGGAGAATATGAAGCAGAACTTTTTAGTGATGGGTCAAAAACCATTGAAAATCCTGCATTTTACGAAAAAAATGTGTTTGATGCCAAAAATACCGATAAGCCTGAAATTGTAATGGAAGAAAGTGGTGGATTTTTGCTGGTATTACGAAAGAAATAAAGAATTGAATTAAATTGACATTTAAACTTTCGCGAACATCTGCGAATAATAATTGGGGCGATTATATAAAAGCAGGGCGATATTTTGCATAGCGTTCCTGCTTTTTTTATAAAATCGATTAAATGCGTAAGATTTCTCAGCAACGTTCATCACAGAAAAAATTGTGCAATCGAGTAATCATCTCAGCAATAGCAAACTTCCCGGATTAAAATTTATATACCAAATCCAAATAGGGCAATCCTATCGGCACAAGTTCGAAAATATCTTTATTATTGATTAAAGCAATATCAAAAGTAAGTTTTTCTCTCATAATTCTAAACCCATAAGTAAAAACATAATAGTACTTATATAATTCGATTTCTTCTCCAGATAGTTTGTATTCCGTTTCGTTATAAGGCACAGCCCAATTTTCAGTAACAAGTGCATATTTTTTTCCAGTGCGCAACATGCCATTTAAAGTGATAACCGGATTTCGCGAAGAAAAACTTTCTTCGGCATTATCCCCTATTTGCTGAAATCCATAATATCCAATTCCCAGCGTAATATTATTTTCTATATTACCCAATGTTGAAACCCCATAGGCAAGTCCGGCCAAAGCAGGCCCCAGTATAACACCGCCCATAAAACCCGCACCAAGGTGAAAATATGGCGTAACAGTAAAACCAAATTTTGGGGTTATAAGGGCAAAAGCAGGTATAACAACTAAACCGCCAAAACTAAAATTATCGGTAATGCCATAATTTAAAGAATTTGCCAGCAAATAGGCATTTTGGTAATATCCATCCCCTTTTTTTAGATTAAACGCAGTAGG
Organism: Acetofilamentum sp.; assembly: GCA_020720625.1. GTDB lineage: Bacteria > Bacteroidota > Bacteroidia > Bacteroidales > DYOH01 > DYOH01. The sequence continues at coordinate 34,994 of DYOH01000030.1, forward strand.
AGCAAAAAAGTAGCGTGTAGCATTGGGATTTGGCATCCAATATGTGCCTTGTTTCAGGTTTTGGTCTTCAATAGGCTTAATGTCGTCAACCAAAGCCAGATAAAGCGTAATAATGCCCGATGTTTCCGTTTTCAGTTTGATTTCACCAGGAGTAAAACCAGCTAATTCTCCATAGAAAACGTTATTATTCTTCATCTTTAGCTGGTATTTTCCCGTTGCGGGAAGCAATTGGTAATCCTTCAAATCTTCGGCCCTCAAATAAAGATTTCCGGCATTACTTTCATAAATTTCGATAAAAAATTTCTCGTAATTGAGGTACTGCGCAAAAATACGCTCACCGTTTTCAAGTATCCAATACCCCAACTGAAGACTATCTGCTTGCTGAGCAAGATTATCTGCCTTCAAAATGCTAATAAAAGCAATCTCACGTCTTAGAACAAAAGTTTGTACCAACGAATTTTTTGCCTTTATATTCAGGTAAACAGTATCTTCTGTAATTCTATTCACATTACCCGAAACAATCATACCATTTTGCATACGAATCGTATCCTGAGCCATAGACTCCGATACGATATTCCAAATCATCAAAAAAATAAAGAGCTTTTTCATGGCTTTATGTTTTAGTTTTCAGAAAATTACTAAAAAAAATCCAAAATTCTATTACTCCTTTTAAAAAGCAAAAGAAATATCTATTCAACAGAATATCCTTTACGGGAAAAAATTCAGACAAATAAATCAATTGAATTAATTATTCAGGTAATAGAGTAAAAAATATACAATTAGATGAATTAATATAAAGCAAATATATAATAGCCTATAAGCACTATATACTATATAACTAGCCACTTAGTGGTGAAGTATTAGTAGGAGATAGTATCTTGCGCTAACTCAAATTCCGAAGGTTTTACGAAACCTTCGGAAGAAAACTAAAACATTATAGCAATTTCGCCACCTGCGTGGCTTTAAGATGTAAAAAAATCGTAATACTACAAAGATATCGCAGCTAACGTGTTCAAAATCAAATATATACTTAAGCAGCCCTAAATCAAACATTTTATAAATAAACGCCTAATCAAATAATTATAATTCAACTACTGTTCAAAAAGCCCTTACTTATTGAACGTGTAATGATAAAGTATACCATCCTGGTCGTCGATAATATAAAAACTATCGCCGCTAATAGCCAAACCTTCCGCTTTGCAAACTTCCACAGGATATTTTTTTATAAGGATGTTCTCCGGATCATATTGTATAAGCAACTTAGATTCATCGCTCACCATCCAGAGCATATTGGTTTCAGGATGAAAGCACAAACCGCTAAAATCATCGGCACAATCGAGATAGGCAGTTTTAATGGCCTCGAGATTCTGGTCAAGTTCAACAAGAATAGCCGGCTTTTTCTCATTTACCACCCAAAGATGATTGTCTATGGGACTCATACAAATTCCTTCCATACCGCTTTTACCTTTAGGTGCATAAAAGGAAACAGGGTATTTTTTAATAAGCTTTCCTTGCGGAGAAACATGCACTATTTGATGCTTTTTTTCGTCGCACAGCCAAAAAGATTTATCGCGCCAATCGATGGTAATTCCTTCCAAATCAAATCCTTCAAAATCGAATGATTTGATTATTTCTCCTTTAAAACTCAATTGATAAATTAGATTTGTTTTATCGCTAACGGTATAGAGAAATTCACCACAGGTGGTAAGTCCGGAAGGTTCCTTTATCTTGGTCTGCATTTTTTCAATCAATTTCATTGCCACAAATTTATACCCCTAAAAATACAAAAAGATTTCGAAAGTGGCAGCATATTGAAATTTATCCAATCAAAATAACAAGAAAACGAATTATTTATTTAAAATCGCTTCCACGGCCCTTAATATTTCAGGCGATAAATCAGCAAGTGCATTCAATTGCCAATTGAGCTCTACTTGAGCATCCACGCCAGCCATTTTAGCTGCCTTAAGACAATACCTTGCCGCCGCCGCCGCATGATCGGCCATGTGGGCTGTAGCAACAGTCTGGGCCATGGCACGTGCCATTGCTTTTTCAACCGGATTTTCGATTAACCTGGCAGCAGTATGTGCTTTAAGCGAAGCTTTTATGGCTAAGCCCGTTGGGAGCGTTCCATTCTCCCAAAGCAGCGACATGTTTAAGGCATTAAGCAAATCAACATTTATTTCGCTGTGGTATAAAAACAATACATGCTCTACACATTTTCTGGCCCACTTAATTAGTTTACGATGATTCTCCAACGAAAGCGGGCCACCACGGTGCTGTGCGATAAAAACATAGCGTCTTGAAACTTGCGCCATCTTTTTTAAATCCATACATAAAAACTAAAAAAATATATAAGCTCAAGCATTTCCATGTATAAAAAATAATAAATTACTAATCAACCCTAACGCATAAAATCAATAATCTGAATAATCTAATTACATCCATTCAACTTTCATTATTAACCAATTTCATCTTTGTCGCATTCCACTTCCGTAAGAATTGCGCAACTCAGTATTTAAAACCATTATCAACCTAAAGTATTCAAATTAACGAAATAGATTATGCTATTCAATAAAAACAATTGGTATTATTCGTTTTCAGCTCTCATTTTTTCAATTTGCAAAATATTGTTCTGAATATCCTTCATTATCCACTCTCCCCACCATCCGGCATAAAAGTTAAAAGATGTATTCATAACAAAATGGCTGTAAAGGTGCAAACGATGGGTCGAATCGTTCAAATGCTCAAGCTCATAAGTCCCATTAAGTACATCAAAATACTTTCCACCAATGAGCACATGCTCATCAAGCGTTGTTGAAGGAATTTCGTAAGTGTTGGCTTTAATTGAGAATACCATTTTTTTGAGATGCTCATATTCAGTTACTGTTTCATGAAAAACCAATCCACCGGTAAAAGAAGCCTCGCGATAAGCCCCTACGCCTTCGTAGTTTAGCACTGCCTTAACAGGCCTCGGAAATCCAAGCAGGCGACTCAAGTAACCTTTATCATCTTCTTCGGTGATGTCGTGCACGCGGGTTACATTTTTCCAGATTTTTTCTGCCGGCGCCTGAATATCAATACAAGTATAAGCCCTAAATGTAGCCGGAATACTACCTATAGCATGTTCTATGGGCGACGAAAAAAAAGGTATAAGGACCAACAATGAGATATACAATTTGTTTTGCTTTCTTAACTTAAGATAAGCTCCAATAAGTCCACCAATAGAAGCTGCGATAAGGAATAAGGGCATTACCATTATCCAGCAAGCCCAACCTTCGATTGCAAAAAGAAGCGTGATAACGAAAAAAGCCATAATCGGTATCCAGGGCATAAGAATTCGATAAGCAATGTTTCTTATGTTTTCGGTCTTTGAAAAGTAAATTGTAAGCGCTCCCACAATAAACGGAAGCAAAAATAAAAAAGATACCGACATGACAGTAAACAAATCGCTCCATTCGCCAATACCAAAAACACCTCGCAAAGCCAGAGCATACACAGTAGGAATACCTCCCACAAGCAAAATATTACGAATATTCAGATTCTTCATTCTTTCAAAATTTTTAAAAAACAATATACGCAATTCAAACCATATTATCATCCGTAATTATTTATCAGAAAAATAAAAAATATTAAAAAAAACCAAGTTTCATCTGCAAGCCCATCAAAGCATAATTTATAACGATTAATCCACAGGCAAAAATATTTTTACTGCAAATGTTTCATTCCTTAAAGTATGCCAGTTATAAGCATTTATACTTTTCAAATGGCTTACGAAGTAGTTGGATGTGCCTTATGCACTCCGTGTGTCGGGTTTCATGTAGTTTGAAATGGCTAATCGACGAATTTAGCCGCCTTAGCGGCGATAT
>DYOH01000131.1 GCA_020720625.1 Acetofilamentum sp.
TCTTTGATTAATCCAAATTGTGCTACCCACTCACTTTTATAAAGAACCAAAAAAACTGTAGCTTTAATTTCTACCTTATTACCTTATCCTATATAAGCATAAGGTTTTCGCGAGTTTTGCTATAAAAAGCTTGCACTCGAAATTATAATCTATAGGAGTAATATCCTAAGGAACTTATTTTTAGCAGTATTTCAGCAGCCCCTAATTATAAATATATCTCTTAAAAAAATACATGCTCAATATTAACTCTAGGTGCTTATTGTTGTAAATGAAGAATCAATGCATGAAAGACCTTGCATTGAAGCATCAAATATTTAATTTATAATATTGATTTAAAAATAATTATATATTTTTCAGCAGCCTGTAATTAACCATAAAACTTAAAAAGAAAACTCAAGGGATTAATTTCGCTTGAGTTTTCATAATAAAACAGCACATTTCGAAGAATATCAGTGCTCCGTAAACTTCAAAATTTAGTCTTCAGTCGCTATATTTTTATTTTCGAATAAATAGCGATGTTGTTTAAGAATTTCTTTTCTCGATTTGCCAAGCACACACTGCAAACCACAATAATCATTGTGTAACTCACAATCGCACTTTCTAAATACTTTATATACAATTTCTTCTTGTCCGATTTGGTGTAATTTATTCAAACCAACCGCCGGACTTGCACTAGCCAGCCTTGTAACAGGCTCTATATCGGCGAAAGTAAAATTATTTCGGATATAATTCCATGCACCCATATTTTCGGGTTCTTCTTGCACCCACAAGGTAAGCAAATTGTTTTTGTATTTTTTCAGAATATCTTTAATCTGATTTTTAGGGAATGGATGCAACTGTTCCAAGCGCACCAAGGCAACGTCTCTGGCATTAAACTCATTTTTCTTGGCCAACAAATCGTAATAAATCTTGCCGGTACAAAAAACCACGCGCGAAACACGCTCAACATCCACATTGGCATCATCAATAAGTTCCAAAAATCCGTTCTGAGTAAAATCTTCAACCGCAGAGATGCACTCCGGATGGCGCAATAAGCTTTTGGGCGTAAAAACAATTAGCGGCACTTGAAAATTTCTCAGCATCTGACGGCGGATTAGATGAAAAATATTTGCCGGCGTGCTCGGATAAATTACCTGAATATTGTTATTAACAGCCAATTGCAAAAATCGTTCGATTCGTGCACTGGAATGTTCTGGGCCTTGCCCCTCGAAACCATGGGGTAAAAACAAAGCCAAGCCATTAAGCAATCCCCATTTCTCCTCAGCAGAAACAATATATTGATCAATAATTGGCTGTGCCACATTATGAAAATCGCCAAACTGAGCTTCCCAAACGGTAAATCCCTTTGGGTGTGCCAAGGCATAACCATACTCAAACCCAAGCACACCATATTCACTTAAAAGCGAATTATATATACTAAACCGTGCCTGATTTTGGTCCAGATTTTTTAGGGGAATATATTTTTCTTCGGAACCTTCAACCCTTAAGGCGGCATGCCTGTGCGAAAAAGTACCCCTTTCGCTGTCCTGACCACTAATCCTAACGCTATACCCTTCGGTGAGTAAACTAGCATAAGCAACCAGCTCGGCCATGGCCCAATCAACTTTATTGTTATCCAACATGCTTAAGCGATCGCCAAATAATTTCACCAGCTTTGTAAAAAAGGTTTTGTCGGCTGGCAGTTCATTAACTTTGTGGGCTAAATATCGAAATCTTTCGGCAGAAATGCTTGTATTGGTTTTTTCGCGGAAATCCCTATCGCTTGGATAATGATAATCTTTCCATACACTCTTAAGAAATTGTTCAATATGTACTTTTTCTTGTTTTCGTGCCAATTCGTACCTTCCCTCGAGCATTAACTCAAAATTCTGATTAATTTGCTGAATATCTGTTTTAGTGTAAATGCCTTGATTAATCAAAACATCGGCATAAATTTCTCTTACAGAAGGATGGTTTGCAACTGTTTTGTATAAGAGGGGCTGTGTAAAACGAGGTTCGTCGCCCTCATTGTGTCCAAATTTGCGGTATCCTAAAATATCGATAAATACGTCGGTATGAAATTTCTGACGATAATCCATCGCCATAATCATCACATGAACAATAGCTTCCACATCGTCGCCATTTACATGAAAAACCGGAGAGCGGGTAACCTTAGCAATATCAGTAGAATAAGTGCTCGAACGGCCTTCTGTATAATTGGTTGTGAAACCCACCTGATTATTCACTACAAGGTGAATTGTACCACCGGTGCGATATCCAGCCAGTTTAGACATCTGAGTAATCTCATAAACAATGCCCTGAGCCGAAATAGCAGCATCGCCATGAATAATAATGGGAGCCACTTTATTATAGTTTCTTTGGTGCTTGTGGTCTATTTTTGCTCGCGCAATACCCTGAATAACAGCACCAACCATTTCGAGATGCGAAGGATTAGGAGCTAAGCTAAGATTCACAGATTTTCCGTTGGGCAACAAAATATCGGTATCAGCACCCAGGTGATATTTTACATCACCCAAAGCTACAAATTCGTCGTAAGAAGTACCCATAAACTCGTGCAAAATATTTTCGTATGGTTTTTGCAGGGTATTGGCCAAAACATTTAGTCTGCCACGGTGCGACATACCAATTACAAAATCTTCGATTCCCAAATCGGCACCATGCTGAATGGCCAAATCAAGTGCAGGAATTAGCGCTTCGCCGCCTTCGAGAGAAAAGCGTTTTTGACCTACAAATTTCTTATGAATAAACTTTTCGAAACCAACGGCTTTAACCAATTCGGCATATATTTCCTTCTTTTGCTCTACAGTAAACTGATGTAAATTTTTGGAACTTTCCATCCTGCGCTGCAACCACTCAATTTCTTCGGGCTGACGCACAAAAACAAACTCTGCACCAATTGCCCTGCAATAAGTTAATTCCAGAAAATCCACTATTTTGCGCAAAGAAACCTGTCCTAAACCAATCTCATTTCCGGCAGCAAATTTTAGGTCTAAATCGGATTCGCTAAAACCAAAATTTTTGATATCTAAGGTAGGTAAGTACTTCCTACGCGCCCTAACCGGGTTAGTTTTGGTAAATAAATGTCCACGCTGACGATAAGCCTGAATAAGATTAACAACGGCAAATTCTTTTGCCGAAAAGGCAGATTGAGCAGAAACAGCCAAATTTTGCTTTTCGTAATTACTCAGCGCAAATTCGAATCCCTGAAAAAACGCCCGCCAATTTTCGTCAAGCTCCTCGGGATTTTTTTTATATTGTTGAAACAAATCATCAATAGCGTTTATATCGCTGCTTCCGATTCCAGAAAATTTATCCATAAATTAGTGATATTATATTTGCATATAGAATTAACAATCAATAAATTAACACACACTATACATCATCAAGGTATTACAACAAAAATAAAAGATTTTTGGATGAAAGCGAATTTATAATGAATTATTCTCCATTGCCAGATATTCTTTAATAGGTTTTGGAAATCCGGAAACATACCTGAGTAAATTCATCGGTGGCTTTAAATCGTTGTAAAGTTTTGGAATTAAAGAAATAAACAAATCGCTAAATTCGCGATTTTCGCAAATGCCACCATGAGCCAATAAAACCTTTTGAATTTTTAATTCGGATAATTTTTGTAAAGTAATAACGGCATAAGAACGAAGATTAATAGGAAAAGGTAAAACGCAATAAGTATTAACTTTAAGCACCGTGTCGGCGGCATAAAGAATTTGCTTTTGTGCATGATAGAAAACCACCTGATGCGAAGTGTGCCCGGGAGCATGCTTCACGCGCCAATCGTTAAAAAACGGAATTGAGTCGTTGTCGTAAAGCAAAATATCCGGCTTTAAAAATCTGGGATAGCGAATATTTTTGAATGGTTTTTTACTTTTATAAACCACAAAATAGGCCATTAAACTATCGAGCAAATGTTGTAAAGCCCCTATTGCCCCAGCATACCAATCGTCTACCTCGTGATAGGCGGCAATAAGGGTTCCGTATTTTTCTCTTAGAAAAGGAGCCGCACCGGCATGGTCGGGATGCATGTGACTAACCAAAATTAATCGTAAATCCGACATTTTCCGGCTAAGCTTTTTTGTAATAAAATCTTCAATTATTGGCACATCCGGCCTTGAACCTCCATCCAGTAATAATATTTTATCTGAATATTCGACTAAGTAAGTATCTTGTATATATCCATTTATGACATGAATACGAAAATCTTCTGCATGCATAATAGTTTATTTTTACAAAATTACATCTTTTATTTTAATTTAGCCCCAAAAAAGCTATTCATATTCAATATTTCGGCAGTTTTAAGGCAAAAGAACGAAATATATTATCAAAAAAAGAAGCAAAAAACATTTTACCATGAGCGATTTATCCGGAGAGTACTTTTATTTGAATGGCCAAATAAAACCGGCAATTGAATTTGATGCATCGATTTTATCGGGCGACGACATAGTTTACGAGGTAATGAGAATGGTGAATGGTGTCCCCCTTTTTTTTGAAGATCATTTTGCGCGGATGCGACTTTCCTGCGGATTACTAAAATATAATTGCGGATTAAGCGAAAATGAACTTAAACAGGTAATAAATCAATTAAATCAGAAAAACAACATCAGCCACAGCAATATTAAAATAGTGCTTCACCCGCAGGAAAACCGCAAAACACTGCTGATTCAACACATGAAATCCTATTATCCGCCAATGAAAGACTACGAGGAAGGTGTAAACACAAAAATATATTTTAGTGAACGCAACAGGCCCAACGCTAAAGTTTACAACGTGCTATGGCGAAATGCACTCGAAGAATTTATTAGCAAAAACAAACTTGCCGAAGCAATTCTTGTAAATAAGCTCAACCAAATTACCGAAGCGAGCCGTTCCAACCTGTTTTTAATCAAAAATGATGTTTTATTCAGCACACCCGAAGTATATGTTTTACCTGGAGTTACCCGAAAAAAAACCATACAACTGGCCAAAAATTTAGGAATAGAGTATCGTGAAGAAATCTTTAGACTAAAGCAATTATCAGACTTTGATGCATTATTATTAAGCAGCACTTCTAAAAAGCTTTTGCCTATAAAAAGTGTGGACAATTACATTTTTAATCCGCAAAATAAAACAGCCCAAATGCTTATAAAAGCCTTTTTCAAATTGGAAGAAGACTATTTGATAAGCCAATGCTAAGGTCTGTCTGTCAACTCGCGCACATGCTGTTCTGTTAGCCTTGCCAATTCTTCGGGAGTAGATTTTTGAATGGTTTCCTGCGAAATAGCTTTGCCAAACCTGATGGTAATAGGCACAGAAACATCCACAAGCAAACCACTATCGGCATTTAATCCATACATGCCAGAAATGCTCACAGGGATAATATCGGCGGTGGTTTGCTTGGCAATGAAAAAGGGCAGTTTTTTAAATTTCCCCATTTCACCGGTCTTGGTGCGTGTGCTCTCCGGAAATATAAGTACCGATTTGTTTTCGGAAACGTATTTCTTAAGCTGACTATAAGAATGCATAGATTTTCCGGCATTCTTACGATTAATGGGAATATTGCCGTAGCTTCTGGTGGCCCATCCATAAAGCGGCCATTTAAAGTGATTATGGGCTTCAACACCACGAAAAAAAACCGGAATAAAGCCGGCAACCAATGGAACGTCTAAAAAACTCACATGGTTTGGCATAAAAATATACGCTTTTCCTTTTTGCATGTTTTCAGTTCCCACAACTTCTACCTTTACAAAAAGTATACGGAATAAAAAACGAAGCATAGCTTTAAACCAAGGATCCCAAACTTCGGGTTTCAAAATAGAGGATACAAAAATAAGCCACAAGAGCATGAAAATAAAAATTATTCCGCCGTAAGTGTATAAAACAATAGAAAAAAAATATTTCAAAATTTTCATCATAGCAAAAAAATCAAAAAAATTAATAGAAAAATGCAAAATATTGAGCCAATCCGGCCAATCCACCCAAAATAGCACCCACGAGTATCAGTTTAAATTCGTCTTCCTGAAAAACCGGACGCAGGAATTCTACAAATTCCACTTCGCTCAAAGCAGCCATTTTTGAGCGTAAAGTTTCTTCAATAGCCATTTTGGTTTGAGCGTAAGCATACATATTACCAATAGCCATTGGAAATTCTTCCTTTAGGCGAAAAAGTGCTATATTTTTTGAATTTTCTATTTTTTTTGCAACCAGCCAATTGTATTTTGGAATAATTTTTTTCACAACATCGTCTATTGTTTTATCGGAATACTTTTTAATTATTTCTGAAAATTTTGCCGATTTAGGCCCACGTAAAATATATCCAAACATACGCTCAGTAGTAAGAATCTTATTTTCAATAATTTTTGCATACTCGGAAGCAACATACTCCTGACGTTTGATAAAAATACCCTGCAACTTAAAAAACCCAAGATTCACAGCATTCACAGGATTAAAAATAAGCTTAATGGCCAGCCAATTAGTAGCAAATCCAACAAACACGCCAAAAAGCGGAAGCATCCACCAAGGATTATAAAAATAAAACACCGCCATTTGCACTAATCCGAACAAAAAACCGAAATAAAATCCCGAAACTTCAATAAATTTAAATTCCTTATTGCCAACTTTCAAAAAAATATCGTTAATCAGGCTTTTATCATCGAGTAAAACATCAACCACCAATTTCCGCAGATCAAGCAATTCAGAAATATTATCTTTCATATCGGCCATTAAATTTTCTACAGCAGCCGGAATTGACTCAATAACAGTCTCGTAGATTTCGTTTTTAAGGGTTAATGGCATATTTCTCCATAACCGGGATACCTGCGAATGCATAATCTCGTTGACCAGTTTAACGGCAGTTTCCTTAACCATAGGCGATACGAGCTCAGATGCTACCGGTGGTTCTATTCTCCCAAAAACTTCATCTACGCTAATAAGTTTTGTGGTCATGAGATTTACAGAAATACCAGCCATTTTTACTGCTTTCGAAGGTATTATCCCTTGCCAACCCAAAAATGGCTGTATACCCTTAAATTCCAAAGGATAAAAAGTCATCTTTAGGGCTATTACATTGGTAATCCAGCCCACTAAACCGCTAATAATGGGGATTAATAAAATTTCCCAATAATCCGAAATAAACTGAAAAATCATGTAATGAATTTATGTGCAAAGTAAACAAAAAAATAAATACCAAAAAGGATTCATTTACATTAGAAATAGAAATTTATATATAAAACGCAGAAAGGCAACACCAATGTCGTTTATTTATGCATATAATTGATTTTATACGTGTTATCTTTGTAGCAGAATAATTTTTGTTTTGCTTTTCTGAGCCTTTTTGCCATAGCGATTATTTACATACGACCTTAATGCGAACTAACTTACAGATAAGCATATAAATTTAATTTCTACAAATATTTCGCAACAATCGTGCTATTTAAAAATTCTTAATTAGGGTCTGCTGAAAAAATATTTAGTTCATCAAGGAGTACAAAGTATAACAAAAAAATGCAAGAATCAAAAGCATGATATTTTTTTTCAGTACTATATATTTTTTAATGAATAGCTTGAAAATATGCTTAATTGCTTTGGTATATTGAGACAATGAGTAGCCGTAGCATTTATGCTACGGAATCCATGAAAATATTATAATACGGGGCTTTAGCCAAAAAATTATTGATATTTTTTAGGCTAAAGCCGATTACTGATGTCAAATTTTACCGTAGCATAAATGCTACGGCTAATTATAAATATATCTCTTAAAAAAATACATGCTCACTATTAATTCTAAGTGCTTATTGTTGCAAATGAAGAATCAATGCATGAAAAACAGCAATATGCGTGCCCCCCCCGTTCGTCTTAGGCTCCTGCCGAAGTCGCCAATATTTTTCATGGCTTTTGCCATTATTTACATTGTTTCCCATAAAAAATCAACTTTTAAAATATCTGGTAAATTGTCTAAACCGGCATAATCTCGTGCACTCAAATATAAATATTCTTACCTAAACTGAGCGATTAGTGCCATAAAACATAGGAGAATATTTGTTTATACAA
>DYOH01000031.1 GCA_020720625.1 Acetofilamentum sp.
AAATGGTAAAATAACGTTCATCTTTTACCAATTCAATTCCCTTTTCAATTAAATCAGTTCTTTCTATGGTGTAGTGTTTTTCAGGCATATTTGGTCCCGATGTATTGAATTTTTTCATTCGGTAAAATTTAATTTAGTTCAAAGTTAAATAATTTTGTTGATATTTTTTGCAATGAAACAGCTCTTAGGGTTCTATTATGTGTGCTTTGCTTATAAAGCTTTGGAAATTTTTACTTCATTCATCTTTTCTTTTAATATTTTTCGCTTTAGGTCTTTTAAAAAGCCAAAAACTTTGCGTAATTTTGAAAAAACGTAAAAATAAATAGAATCGAGCTATGCCAATACTATCCGAAGCCACTTTCGAACGATTATTGAACCGCGGGCACTACGGGATAATAGGGAATCAGTTGCTGTTTTTTAGCGAGCAACTGGACAAGTTTGTGCTTACCGATATTTCTGAAAATGAGCGCTACGCAGCCCACGATTACGATCTTTTACCCGAAAACGCCCCTTTTCAACTTATTAACGGAAAACTTATTTTTATGGCCGCACCAAAAACAATCCATCAAAGAATTTCAATGGACCTATCTATCGAAATAGGCACTTTCATAAAAAAGAATAGAAATGGTGAATTATTTCACGCTCCGACCGATGTAAAATTCGATGAAAAGAATATTGTACAACCCGATTTGCTTTTTGTTTCCATAGCCCGCAAGCAGTTAATTGGCGAAAAAAATATACAGGGCGCACCCGATTTTATTATAGAAATACTTTCCGATTCTACAGCACAAAAATACTACGAAGAAAAAATGAATCTCTACGGCCAATACGATGTAATAGAATATTGGATTGTTAAACCCACCGAGCAAAGTGTAGATGTGTATTATAATCATGAGCACCAAATGCATTTGCAGCAGCAAGCCGGCGTTGATGACACCATCAAATCCAAAGCTATAGAAGGTTTCGAGCTGGAGGTGAAGCGTATTTTTTTTATATAAACGATCAGCCATTGAAAAATTTCATTTACTGCAACGGCAAACTGACAACAATATCGACAAAGGATAAAATAAAAAAGGCTAACTATTAAATAGTTAGCCTTGAGTTTTGTAGCCCGTAGGGGAATCGAACCCCTGCTACCAGAATGAAAATCTGGCGTCCTAACCGCTAGACGAACGGGCCGTTCGTTTTTCAATTGCGGTGCAAAGATAAATACGTTTTTGATTATTCTGCAAATATTTTTGCAAAAAAAAACATATTTTTTAAACATATTTTTTATCTTGCTTATTTATAAACTATTATATAAGCTATTGTGAGATGTACAACAATCAAATTCAATTTTACCTGCTAAAAGCTGCAGATTATTGTAGTAAAAAAGAAACTTCGGTTTATGATATAAAAAAAAAATGTGTGCAATGGAAACTAGATGCCCAATTAACTGAAAAAATCATTGTATATTTGAAAGAAAATAATTATATTAACCATCAGCGGTACGCAAATGCTTATGCGAACGATAAGTGGAAATTTAATCATTGGGGCCGCATAAAAATCAGATTTATGCTTATTTCGGCGGGAATCGATGAAATAAGCATAAAACAGGCCTTGGATTTAATAGATGATGCAGAATACCTTAAGATGATAGAACAGGAATTATCTAAAAAAGCTGATAGCTTATTTTCCGGCAAAAGTGCTGAAATTTACATTATTAAGCAGAAACTTTATGCCTTTGGCATCGCTAAAGGTTTCGAAAGCGAATTGATTATTGAAATTTCGGGCAGATTGACAGATAAGCTGTTGAAAAAAAAGTAGTAGTGCTTTCATTTCTTTAGCTTTTTATTGCTACATTTGTTCGCTCAAAAAAATCTATATGATTACATCAAAATTACCAAATGTCAAGGAGTCTATTTTTTCCGTTATGTCTAAAATGGCAACGGAGCACAATGCGATAAACCTTTCGCAAGGGTTCCCTGATTTTGAAGTTTCTATTGACCTTATTCAACTCATTTCCGAAAAAATGCACAAGGGACATAATCAATATGCACCTATGGCCGGAGTGCTTCAATTGCGTGAAAAAATAAGCGAAAAGTTTCAACAACTCTACGGACATCTCTATAATCCGGAATCTGAAATTACAATTACAGCCGGCGCAACACAAGCCCTCTTTACTGCGTTTACATCCTTTTTGAAAGAGGAAGACGAAGTAATTATTTTTGAACCTGCATACGATTCTTATGCCCCTGTTATCAGACTAAATGGTGCAAATCCGGTTTATGTTACCCTTAAAAGCCCGGGGTATGCCATTGATTGGGAAGAAGTGAAAAAAGTAGTAAATGCCCGTACCCGTATGATTGTGATAAATAGCCCACATAATCCTACAGGGGCTGTGCTTAGCGACGAGGATATGATGGCTCTGTCAAAAATTGTAAGCGGCAGTAAAATTATTGTTATCAGCGACGAAGTATACGAACATATTATTTTCGACGATCTTATTCACCACAGCGCAGCTAAGTATCCAGAATTGGTGCAAAGAACAGTCATTATCGGGTCTTTTGGTAAAACTTTTCATGCCACTGGCTGGAAAGTAGGATATGCCCTGGCTCCCGAAAATTTAATGAAAGAGTTTCGTAAAATTCATCAGTTTGTAGTTTTTGCAGTGAACACCCCGGTGCAAACTGCTATTGGTGAGTATCTTCACCGCAAAGAAGAATACCTTCGACTCGGTAGCTTTTATCAGAAAAAAAGAGACTTTTTTGTTCAACTTATTACTGAGCAAACACGTTTTAAGGTTATCCCGTCTTTTGGCTCTTATTTTCAATTGCTATCTTACGATGGAATTTCGGATTTAAAAGATAAAGAATTTGCCGAGTGGCTTGTAAAAGAGCATGGGGTGGCGGCCATTCCTGTTTCCGAATTTTATCACGACAGATTTAACGAAAAAATACTTAGATTTTGTTTTGCTAAATCTGACGATACTTTAATTGAAGCTGTAAATAGATTAAAATCTTTGTAATATGAATGTTTTAGTGCTTGGATCGGGTGGAAGGGAACATGCTTTGGCATGGAAGATGGCATCCAGCAAGCATCTTAGCAAGTTGTTTGTGGCACCAGGAAATCCGGGTACTTTCGGGTTTGCCAACAATGTAAATATTGGAGTAAACGATTTTGTTGCATTGGCCGATTTTGCATTAAAAAATAATATTGAATGCATTGTGGTGGGACCCGAAAATCCTTTGGTAGAAGGAATTGTAGATTTTTTTGCCGAAGGTGAGCACACCAAAAATATTTTGGTGGTGGGTCCAAATAAGGAATCGGCGCAACTCGAAGGCAGCAAGGATTTTGCCAAGGATTTTATGCTCAGGCACAAAATTCCCACAGCCAGGTATAAATCTTTTTCGAAATCTACCATGCAGGCAGCTTGCGACTTTTTAGATACGCTTCAGGCACCATACGTGCTTAAGGCTGATGGATTGGCTGGTGGAAAAGGCGTCCTAATTTTAACCGATTTAGACCACGCAAAGGATGCGCTAAAACAAATGGTTGACGGTAAATTCGGAAATGCCAGCGAAATTGTTGTTATTGAAGAATTTCTCGATGGTATAGAAATGTCGTATTTCGTTTTTACTGATGGAACAGATTATGTGATTTTGCCTGAAGCAAAAGATTATAAGAGAATTGGAGAGAAAGATACCGGATTAAATACCGGTGGAATGGGGGCAGTTTCGCCTGTTCCGTTTGCTGATAGCGAAATGCTGGCTAAAATTGAAGATAGAATTGTAAAACCCACCATTGCCGGTTTAAAGAAAGACCAAATGAAATATTTTGGGTTTATTTTTATTGGCTTGATGATTGTTGATAACGAACCTTTTGTTATTGAGTACAATGTTAGGTTGGGTGATCCCGAAACCGAGGTTATTTTGCCCAGAATGAATTCCGATTTACTCGAAATGTTTTTGCTGGCAAAGACCAATAAGCTTAATGAATATAAAATCTCCATAAGTTCAGATACTGCTGTTACTGTGATGATTGTATCAGGTGGATATCCTGAAGATTACCAGATTGGTAGGCCAATCTCCGTTCCCGCTGTTTCTGATGCACTTCTATTTCATGCAGGAACTAAATTTTGCGAAAATAATATAGTAAGCAACGGTGGAAGGGTATTGGCTGTGAGTGCAATGGCTGATAATATGCAAAAGGCATTGGCTATTTCTTATCAGAATATTGGCAAGATGCATTTCGATGAAATGTATTTTCGCCGTGATATAGGTTTTGATTTAAGCACTTAGCATGATTTCGAAAGTTTTTAGCGGAAAATCAACTTTTGCTTATGTGCTGTTTGTATTTATGGCAGCAATAGTTTTTTATGGTGTGGGTTTTCGTACTATTGATTACTCTAATGCAAATGCATATCTTTTAGGGCGCGATTTACTACTGGGACTCAATTTTGCCATTGGAGTTTATGATTATCTTATTATCGGGTTTGTAGTTTATTTGATTCAAACCATTGGTGTAACTGCACTTAGTACTCGTTACAGTTTACTTCAAGACGAAAATCTTTTGCCTTCATTCGTTTATTTGCTGCTTATTGCACAGGCGCCTGATTTAATGCTAAGGCCCGATGTGGTTATGACATTTTTGTTTATCCATTTTTCCTATTTTTTCCTTTTGAATTTTGTAACTCCAGAGAGTGTATTATTTCAAATTTTTCCTTTCGGATTCTTGGTAGGCCTTGCTTTTTTATTCCATCCCGATGCCTTTTTTTTTATTGTTGCGGCACCTGTTCTTGTTATTGTTCAGCGCAGACGTTTAAGCATTAATGAACTTTTGGCTTATATACTGGGCGTGAGTGCTCCATTGTATTTTTATGGCGTGATTTATTTTTTGATTAACGATCATATTACTAGCATCTTCGCTCAATTGGGAGCATATTTCTCCGCAATTAATCCAATTATCTTCCATTGGTCTAATTACCTCATTGTATTGGTATATTTATTCGTGCTTTTTGTGCTTTTTCATTTTTATTATTTTAAGGTGAAAAGAATGAAAGTTAATGTCCGAATGTCATACCAAAGTATGGTTTTTTTGGTGTTTTTTGTTTTCGTTGCCTATTTTATTTTTCAATTCTCGTCTGAAATTATTTGGGGTTATTTTTTATTGCCTTTGAGCTTTTTTATTAGCTTCGTTTTTATGGAGATGAAACAAAAATTGATACTCGACTTACTTTTGCTATTTTTTATCGTTTTGCAGCTTTTGCAACTTTATCAATTTAGTCTGCGTTTAACTTGATACATTAATACCTGTTATGTCAAAACTGATTATTACTGCATTGCTATTAGGGATTTACTTCCCAATATTCTCACAAATACAATTCCTGAAGCTTTCTAATAGCGAACTTTTTAATCAGGCGTCAAAGCAGGAGAAATATATTTTTGTTGATGTTTTTACCGATTGGTGTGGTCCATGTATCCGAATGGATAAGCTAGTTTTTTCTGATAGCACTGTAGCCGCTATTTACAATAAGGATTTTTTGTGTTATAAGGCCGATGCTGAAAGAGAATCGGGTATTGAATGGCGAGTAAAATACGACATTCAGTTTTTTCCTTCTTATCTGTTTTTTAATGCACAAGGAAAACTTATTTGCAAAACAGGTTCGGGCATGAGCAAAGAGCTTTTTATTGGTGAAACAAAAAGGGCAATGGCCTGCATGGGTGAAAAAGAGAAGTACATTCAATATACTATCGAAGCCGAGAGTATTATTTTGTCGGGCAAAAGGGGTAAAAAACTGGCCATTGCCGACACTTTGCTCCGGGTGGCCCTTAATCAGCAAACTTATTTGTATAACTTATATCTTACGGCTAAACTCGCATTTATGCAGGAGGATGTGGAAAGAGCTAAAGAATATGCAAGTTTGGCTTTGCCACATATTGAGAAACTCAAAAATTTGTTTACCCATAACAAATATTCGAGCAAGCCTATTCCTGATTTTGTGTTGAAGATGGAGGAAGAATTAATTCTTTATAATCAATAAAATTTTTTTTCATCGAAGTCCAGATTATCGTTTATCTTGGATTGTTTTTGCGCATAAAACCAGATGTTTAAAAAAATTGTCGCCCGCAAGCAAATTTGTACTTGAGAAACGACAACTTGATGGGGCATTTATACGCCGGGAATACGCAATACGTATGCGTATACGGCAATAAAGTGCGAAATACTACCTGCTAATACAAACAAATGCCAAACTAAATGACTAAATTTTAGCTTTTCGAGCTTATAAAAGATAATTCCAACACTGTAGAAGAAGCCTCCGGCAACAATCCATAAAAAGCCTGTCATGCCTATAGCTTCTATAATAGTTGGTACGGAAATTGCAATAAGCCAACCCATTGCTACATAACTGGCGATATAGAAATAATTTACTCCATTTTTAAACTCCGTTTTATGCACCAGTTTTGTAATAATACCAATAAGGGCTAGGCCCCATTCGATGCCAAACATTACCCAACCAAGAGTGCCTTGTATAGCAATTAGGGTAAAAGGTGTATAAGTTCCGGCTATTAAAAGGTATATGGCAATTTGGTCGAAAGTAAAGAAAAATTCTTTTACCCTGCCAGCTGGTAGCCAATGGTTAAAGGTGGATGAGAGGTAAAGTGTAAATAAGGCAATGCCAAAAACAATGCTTCCGGCCAAGTGCCAGCCGCTGCCGTGGCGCGCCGAGTATACAATCATTACCACAAGGGCCACTATGCCCAGTAGGGCACCGGTTAAATGCGAGATGGCGTTGGCCAATTCTTCGCCTTTCGAAAATCTTTGATTTGCTATGCTCATGCTGCTTTTTTTTTATAACGTTATTTACAGTGCAAAAGTATAAAATTTTCGACCAAATTGGTTATTTGTTCGAAAATTTATTTTACTTTTTTAGCTCTCCCTGAGTTTGTGTATTGTAAACTAGTAATTTATGCATTGTGCATTTTTTTATGGGATGCAAAAAAAAGGGGTAAATTGTGATTACCCCGTTATAAATTTGATGCAATGCCAAAATAGCTTATTTCATGAAAAGCATTTTTTGTTTGGCTAATTGGAAAATTGCACTTACAATTTGGTCGGTATTTAGACTCGCTCGGTTAAAAACTGCCTGAAACAAATCGCAATCCGCACGCTTTTGCGCAAAATATTCCAGAAAATGCGCCCTCGAAATATCGTGGGTTTCTACTTCTTTCTTGGCGTCGGTTTTTAATAGTTCGTATTTGCGGGCAATGCCATTAATACGGAAATCAAGCGGTGCAATAAGCTTTACGTGCAGGCTTTTGGTTATATCTTCGGCAATGATGCAGCCAGCGCGGCCAACTATAACACAATGGCCTTGTTCGGCGTAGGCTCTTACTATTTTTCTTATTGTTTTAACCACGAGCGCATCACTGGCATATCTCTTTTTGCCGAAAGATATGGCTAAATCGCTGAAAAAGGTGTTGCTTTCGGCACCGAAAACGTGGGCTATCTCGTGCTCGTTAGTGCCTAAATCCTTGGCTGCTTCGGCCAGAATTTCCTTAGTAAGATATTGCCATTTTGGCCCTTCAATCTCTTCGTTTATTTTTTGTGTAAGTTTTTGTGCAATCTCTGTGGCATAGCATCCATAATCTCTCGATATAGTAATTACCGGACCAGGATATATTTTGCTGGCATTGGCAGTTGAGCGTTCGTTCAGATATTTTATAAAAACATTTCGTTCCATGCGTGTGATATTTAGCGCAAAATACGATGATACTTTCAGTTTGTCAATATTTCGTAAATGTTGTGTAACCTATTCTAATGAGGTAAAAAAAAAACTGCTACTTTTGTATTGATTTAAAACGTTGTAGTAAGGTCTCATTTTTTAAAACATATAACTTATATGAATATTCATTTTATTGCTATCGGTGGAAGTATTATGCATAATTTGGCCATGGCTTTGCACAGAAAAGGATACAATGTGAGCGGCAGCGACGACGAGATTTTTGAACCCGCTAAATCTCGACTCTTCTCAGATGGTTTATTGCCTGATGCTCAGGGCTGGTTTCCCGATAAAATTACTGCAAGTACCCATGCTGTGATACTTGGAATGCATGCGCGCAAAGATAATCCGGAGTTAATTAGGGCTTTGGTACTTAATATTCCCGTGTACTC
This sequence comes from Acetofilamentum sp., assembly GCA_020720625.1. Classification (GTDB taxonomy): domain Bacteria; phylum Bacteroidota; class Bacteroidia; order Bacteroidales; family DYOH01; genus DYOH01. The sequence continues at coordinate 8,155 of DYOH01000031.1, forward strand.
ATTCCCCGAGTTTATGTATGAGCAAACCAAAAATAAACTGAGGGTGGCTGTGGCCGGAAGCCACGGAAAAACAACTGTTACCGCTATGGTGCTTCATGTGCTCAAATCTTTACATCGCTCTTTCGACTATCTCGTTGGCTCGGGTATCGAGGGTTTTGATACCATGGTAGGATTATCTGCTGATAGCGCGGTGGCTGTTTTCGAAGGGGACGAATATTTGAGCTCCCCACTCGATTTGCGCCCCAAGTTTTATCATTATCAACCTCAGATTTTGTTGCTCAATGGCATAGCTTGGGACCACATGAATGTGTTTCCTACCTGGCAAGATTATATCAATGCATTTAGTAATTATTTACTTCAAATGAAGTCAAGCGATATTCTGATTTATAATGCAATAGATGATGAAGCATGTAAATTGGCCGAATTGGCTTCATGCAATACTAAAATTGGGTTTACATCTGTAAACGCTCGTCAGGAAAACGAAAACTCAATTGTAAACTACAACGCAAAGGATTATAAACTGGGCATTTTTGGTGCACACAACATGAGCAATACGGCTGCTGCTTTTGAAATATGTAAACTATTGAGCGTGCAGCCGCATGATTTTTTTTCGGCCATGGAATCATTTCGTGGAGCTGCTCGAAGATTGCAATTGATTACCGAAAATGAGAATAAGAAGGTTTATCTAGATTTTGCCCATAGTCCGTCGAAAGTTAAAGCCACCATCGATGCTGTGAAAGGGCAATACAGCAACAAGTTGGTGTTGGCATGTTTCGAATTGCACACTTTTAGTAGCTTAAATAGCTCATTTTTAAAAGAGTATGTACATACTATGGAAAATGCCGATTTCGCTATGGTATTTTTCTCGGAGCAGGTGCTCATGCATAAGCGCATGGAACTTCTGCAGATTGAGCAAGTAAAAGATGCTTTTGCATCTCCAAACCTCCTTGTGATTAAAGATTCGCAGAATCTCAAGGAATTGCTACTTCAAAAAGCGCATCAGGTAGATATATTTTTGCTCATGAGTTCCGGAAATTTTGGTGGTCTTGATGTAAAAGTGCTCGCAAACGAACTTTTGAGTCAATAATTTAGCTTTTTAATCCATCAGATTGCGCCACGAGCTCTGATGGATTGCCGAAGTATACTTTCATTTATTTGATAGTATTTAGGGCAAATGTTTCGAATAAAATGGTAAATATTATGGAGTTGAATGCAATACCCGGTACAAAAAAAATTATTCTTGCATGAATGCTCCCTGTAGTGTCTTTTTTTTCCGTAATTTGGTAGCATGGAAACAAAAACCCTAATCTTTACGCTAATCATCGTATTTTTTTTCAGGAATATTTACTTTGATTATCAGACAAAAGCACTTCAAAGCCATTGATTATTGGATTGCGACCGATTTTCTTGTGGTGGCAGGGCTTTTGCTTATTATGCTGCGTGGTCATATCCCAAATTTTTTTTCAATTACCCTGGCAATGGCATTATTTATTTTTCGCTGATTTTGCGCTTTGTGGGTTACAAAAAACTGATAAATAGCAAACTATCGAGATTCGAAATATTTTTTGGCTCTTTCATTTTTTTGGCCGCAGTAAGTGTTCATTTCATTTTTTCTTCATTGCACGATGTGCTCTATTATCGAATGCTTAATTACAATATATATTTATTTGTTATTGGCACGTCCATTGGTTTTATTTTGCTGAATACAGATACAGGCAATTTAAAAAAACGCTGGCAGGGGTATAATCATTTTTTCAATCTTTTTAGACTGAACTCTTTTATAAACAGATAAACAAATAATAGGCCCTATTTAAAGAATACCAGAGCAGCATTTTCGGGGTTTTGATGTAATTCTTTGAAAAGCTGCTCGTATTCCTCCGACAGGAAAAATGAGAAAAGGGCTGCAATTCTAATCGCTAGTTCGATGTGCTTCCAATCTCCTTTCTTATCCTTTTCGTTTAAGAAAACCAACAAACTGCTGTTGTTGATATTACTTTTCATGTCGGAATAGTTTTGGTGCTGCTTTAATATGGCGCTTAGGCTATGCGAAATACTTCCGCAGGCGAGTAAACCCATTCGGTCGGCGTTAATTCTTAGAAGTCGCGAGCTTAGTAATATTTCTGTTATGGGTTCAGCCTCGTTTGGTTTGTACAATTTTAGTTTTTGTAATTGCTGAATGATATCTAAACCCGATTTGCCCAGATGTTTCAGTTTTTCAATGCGTTGTATTAAACCTACCAGTTTATCGAGTTTTTGAATATGCTGCAATGATTGGGTTAAAATGCCAACTGCCGGAATTATACTTAAAAGGGTGTCGGCCAGATATAAACCTTTTTTTGCAGCACCTTTCCAAACATCGGAAGAGGTAATGAAAGTACTTTTAATATAGAGATTTGAAAGTTCGGCGGCCATAGCAAATGTAAATTCCAAATCAGAATACAGTAATTCGCTATCCGGGAGTAAAAATGTATGGCCGATGGTTAGAAATGGTATTTTATCTTCGAAAGCGGTTATTTCTGCCGCTTTTTCGCCATAAACTACAAACACATCAAGTTTGGGAATATCGAAAAACGATTTTAGGTTTTCTAAAATGGCTTGTTGCAAGGGATATTTTTGGGTGTCGAAAGGCTCTCCGTATTTTTTTATCACATCTACCGGAGTTTCTTTATGCTCTGCCAGCCAAGTTTGAATTTGTGTTATAAGTTTGTTTTTTGAAGAGAGTGGGTGTTCTATTTTTTTTTGTAGTTTTTCGTCTAAAATAGCATGCACTGGCGAGTATAGCGGAAGGTTTTCGGGCACATGACCTTGGAGCAACTGGGAAATTTTTTGCGCTTTGTGGCTAAACTCACCGTTTTGTGCTGCAAGCGCCAGATTAAAGGGTTGCAGCATGAGTAATTGCATGGCTGTTTGATTTTTTTCCTTATTTTCTTTTATTTTAAGAAGCATTTCCATGTAGCTTATTCTTAAAATCTGACCATTTTGCTCTTGCAATTGTCGATTTTCTGTCGGAAGTAAGTCCCAGATGCTCTCGTCAGGTATTTGTGAAATATTTTCGCTGATTATTTCGGCGGCTTCTTTGGTCTTTTGCATGCGAATCAGGTGTTTGCAGTAGCCGGTGTCGAAAAAAAGGCGTGCATACAAATCTTTGTTTTTCTGATGATATTCTTTTCGAATTTCGCTATGTATTTCAAATAAATCATCAAAAGTAGAGCTATCGTCTGTCATGTCTAAAAAAAGCTGTACGATAAATAGTTGCTCTTCGTGGCTTAATTGCCATTCTTGTGTGTATTGCCTGAATTGTGATCTCCATTGCTCATTGTACAAAATTTCTTCCATTTTCTCTTCTATTTGCTCTTGTATGAGCTCGTCGGATAGTTTAAAGCTTTTATCGCGAAGGTATAAAGCTATGATGTCGAATGGATTATTGCTTATGGCAATGATCTGCTCGTGTAGAACCCTTGGGTAAGGTGAAGTATCTTTTTGCTGTGCCAATACATACCTTCCCGATTGCTCTTTATTTGGGGGGCAATGGCTGATTATTTCCATATTTTTTTTGTGCATTTTTGAAGCCAGAAAACTACTGTTGGCCCAAATGATTCTGTTGCGGCCTATTTCAAATTTTTCTTCCAGTGGCAGATGCTGCGAGAATTGTATCATTTGAAAATTCTCCGAAAATAAAAACTGACGTTCATTGGTGAGCACAAAAAATGCATTGTATTTTTCTTTTTCTTCGCCTTGCTGCATATCTTCGGCACGTGCATAGGCAAGTATTATTTCTTTTTCTTTCAGTTGCTGATAAAGACTTAGTTCAAGTCGGGTGGGAAATTCTTTTAGCCAAAGGTTATTTTTGTCGCAAAGATTATTATTCTCCTTATAAAAGTGAATAATGGCTTGATATATAGCTGTTTCAACCTCATGGATATGCGAATCTTTCAGATTAAAAATTTTTTTCGATTGTTCTTTTTGATTCATTAACCAAATGCCGGATTTTACCGTAAAATATATTTTATCGCCTGTTTTCGATATCAGGATAACATGTTTGTATTTTAGGCCTATTTTCCCTAGTATTTTAGCCTTGGTTTGATAAAACACCAAACTGCTTTGTTCTAAATTTAGGGTTTCCTTAGTTTCGATATTACTTTCGGCCAGATTTTTCTTTATTTCTTCGAGCAATTTTTCCATGGCCATTGGTGCTGGCAGTTTAATGCCTGCGGTGTTGGTTTTCAAATATTCGGTGTACAGTAATTCATTGGCAGCGTATACTTGCGGTGCATTGCTTTTCATAGAATGATGATTATGGCATAAAGTTACAAAAAAACTATCTATTTTAAAATCCTGTATCTAATAGGCGTATTTTGTTTCTTCCCATAAAATTATTTACATTCAGTTATTCATTGTACATAGAATTACTAGAGTCTGAAAAGCGATGTATATAGATAGCTTGCGAAAAATGATTTTAAGAAATAGTACATTTATATTGTCTTTAGGCTGCTTTGATGCAGAATTTTGTTGGGCTATGACCAAAAATGCAATATCGTAAAAACTTCTCTGAGTCTGTGTTACCTTTGTTTTGATTCATAAACTAAAATGAATAATGCAGCTTATGAATTGTTTTTCGTTTATTTCTACAAAAATATGATTTCTGTTTCTCTATTCAATAATTCCAGCAAATAATCAAGTTAACGGCAATAAAAATAAACAATTCTTTCGTATATTGTTGCAAAAAAAGCATGGAGAGCAGTGCCGGAAAAATAGACGAATACATATCTATTGTGCGTGAATTGACTGAAAATGGACGAGAAAGCGAATGTAACGAATCATCACTGATTCAAATTGCTCGTAATTTAGGTCTTACAATGACTGATTGGCAAGTGATAGAGCAAAAGTTTGAAGAGTATTGTATACGTGCCGAAAATTATTTCAAACATCAGCAATACATACAAACTATAGAGCAGTGTCAATTTGCTTTGCAGATAAAACCTTTGAGCAAAAAAGCACTGATTTTGCTTGTTCGTGCATATTTATTTGTCTGGCAGGAGACCAAAAATGAAGATGATAAAGTGGCGGCTATTTTTTATGCCGAAAAAGTAATTCAATTCTACCCCAATGAGCAAGATGCCTATGCGCTGCTTCAGCAAATCCAAAATAAACAGAAAAATAAGCTTACCCTGATGTTTGTTTTTATTTTGGCTATGGGCATTACGGCTGCTTTTTTTTATTTTAACCAGGTAAGGCTGCAAAAATCGCAATTCTCCGAAAATACGATTTCTTTGAGCGATAATTTTTCTGTTGACTCCATGGTGCTTTGGCAAAAGGCTGATTATACCATTCGGGCATTTGGTTTTGATACTGCTGCATATCGGTTTAATATATATGATAGCCGACTGGAGAAATACAATCAAAAATCGATGGCCATTAAATGTAGGGCCAACATTTTGGTAAATAAGGCAGAAATTCATGAGTTAAAATTTGAACTTAGGGTTTTGGATGCAAATAAGCGATTGCTTAAAAATATGCCTATTCCGGTAATCGATTATCAGCCTGCTGTAAGATCGGGCGATGTGTTGCCATTTGATTTTTTGTTTTTCGACTCGGTGATGCCTGTTTTTCCTCTCGATGTGCAGATTATTCAGAATATTTTTGATGTGAGACCATTGGCGGCAAACTATCCTAAGGCGAAGATTATTACCATCGGAAATGCCGATGAGTTTTCGGCCTATCAACTGCAAATTAGAGAAAGGAGAAGCGTTTTTACAATCTCTGATTTGATGAATCAAACATCGCATAAACTAAGTATCGAATTAGAGAATATGGGAACAAATTATGTTCAAAAATTATTGCTAAAAATTATTTGGCAAGATAATCAATCGCAAACGCTTTCCGAAAAGAGCGTTTGGGTGAATATTTCTGATATGCCGCCCATGATGCCCAATCAAAATCGTGTATTTTTTACCATTGAAACATTCGACTTTAAAAAAACATCAGAAAAAATAAAATATATCATTTTATTTGAACAAATTGAGTAGTTTTACGTAAAAATTGATAGCATGATGAGAAAAATAATTTATGCATTGCTTCTTTTGATTGCATTTTCTGCTTGCGGTACAAAAGACGAATCGGGCAACCAAATATCAGCAGTACAAGGAAATGACGCATTAGATATGATGATTGGCGCTGTAAAGCTAAATGATTTTGAAAAACCACCTTATGCTGAATGGTATAATTCGGAAAAAGCTGCCTATACCATTGATCAGGAGACAATGAACAGCTTTTCGCTTAAGGGGTATAAAGTACTTCTTGTGTTTGGCTCATGGTGCGGTGATAGTCGTAGGGAAGTGCCTCGATTTATGAAATTGATGGAATATAAAGGATTTAGCGATGTTGAATTTTGCGCTGTGGACCGTAGCAAAATTTGTGAAGGCAAAAATGCCGAAGAACTTAATATTCAGCGGGTACCTACATTTATTTTTTTCAAGGATGGGATAGAAGCCGGACGAATTATTGAGTCGCCTGCGCTTAGCCTCGAAAAAGACATGATGGCCATTGTGATGAAAGAATAATTTTATGGGTACAAAAAAATCGAGTAGCGAAGGATATGCCATAGCAGCCATAGTATTGGGGAGCCTTTCTTTAATGCTTTTTTGGCTGCCATATATTGGTTTTGGGTTTTCTTTTTTGGCTTTTGTGTTTGCGGCTGTGGCACTTCTTATTGCTTTTCAGCAACACGAAAAACCTATTATTGTTTATATTGCTTTGGGGGTGAGTTTATTGGTTATGGTGCTCTCGGCAAGAGTTACTTTAAAAGCCAACGAAGTGCTTGCCGAATGGTGGCAGAACGCTAAATTTCTTATTGAAAAAACTGAATCAGGAAATACGATTATAAGCACTGATTGTACAAAAATTCGTATTATTTTTGAGGATAATAATACTTTAGATTCTCTACATGTTGAATTCGACGATTTAGAGAAAATTATGAATGAGTTTGAAGATACTTTGAATGTAAAAATTTATCAGTGAGCTATGGCCTTTTTTTATTTTTACTGAATTGCTTTTGTGAAAAACGCCTCGCACATAAGGAATCCGGTTTCTGTATTTAATCTATCTGCCTTATATTTGCGATTGTTTGCGTGTAGTTTTTAGAATTATTTCTTATCTATTTATCTTTACAAAATGCACAGATTTTTCTTTTTATTTATCATCTTGGGAGCTATTGCTGCTTGCGATAATGATGGGTTAAGGCCTTCTGAAAATCAAATCCCAAACACAGACTTTATTTCTGCCGCGGATATTTCTTCGTTTCCCGAAATTGCTGAAACAAATCAACTATTTTACGATTTTAATAATCAGGAGCGCGATTTTTTGGTAATTCTAAAAGAGAATAGTATAAACACCATTTGATTAAGACTTTGGGTTAATCCGGCTAATCAACATAGCGGCTTTGCCGGAGTTAAGCAGTTTTCTCAAGCGTTAAAATCTTTGGGCTTTAAAATCTGGTTAACCCTTCATTACTCCGATACCTGGGCAGATCCCTGCCACCAGATTATACCAATACAATGGCAAAGTGCCGATTTTGATGCTTTAACAGACAGTGTTTATGATTACACTCAAAAAGTTGTAAATGAGTTAAAACCTGATTATATCCAAATTGGAAATGAAATAAATTCCGGATTCTTGCATCCACATGGCTGCATTTCTCAAAACTATCTGCATTTTATTAAACTTTTGTCTGCCGGAATTGATGCTGTAAGGGCAAATAACCAACAAACCAAAATTATTATTCATTTTGCAGGTGTCGATGGTGCCAACTGGTTTTTTAGTAAGTTGAGTAATTTAGATTTTGATATTATTGGCTTGTCATACTATCCCATTTGGCACGGAAAGTCATTGGCATTACTAAAAAAGGAGATGCAAGATTTAGGCGAAACCTTTAATAAAAAAATAATCATTGCCGAAACAGCCTATCCTTTTACGCTGCAATGGAATGATTGGACCAATAATGTGGTGGGATTGGAAGAACATCTTATCTTACCCGATTTTCCGGCAACCATAGATGGTCAGCAAAACTTTGTAGGCCAGATTCGGATTTTATGCAACGAAGTAGAGTGCGCCATGGGTTTTTGCTATTGGGGTGCTGAATTAATCACTTGGAAAGGAAATCAGGCAACGGATGCTTCTGCCTGGGAAAATCTGGCCTTATTCGACTTTTAGAATAAGGCTTTGCCTGTTTTGGGAGAATTTTTATCTGAATAAAGTTTTGTAAATTATAAACAAAATGGGCAACATTCTAATTACAGGAGCTAGCGGAAATATTGGCTTGGAAGTGATAAAGTTTTTAAGTAATCCGGGCACTACCCATCAAATTATTGCCGGAGTGAGAAATACGGAAAGGGCCAAAAGTGAATTGAGCACCTATTCTCATCTTGGGTTTGTGCATTTCGATTTCGAAAATCCTGATACTTTCGATGCTATTTTACAAGGTATCGACCGGATTTTTCTCATGCGTCCGCCCCATATTTCCGATATCGGCAAGTATTTTATGCCGCTGATATCGGCCCTAAAGAAACAAAATGTTCGCCAGATTGTGTTCCTTTCGGTGCAAGGTGCCGAAAAAAGTATGATAATTCCGCATAACCAGATTGAACGCCTGATTAAGCAAACCAGAATAGACTACATTTTTCTGAGGCCGAGTTATTTTATGCAAAATTTAACTACCACTTTGCGCTCTGATATCCAAATAAACCGAGAAATTATTTTACCTGCTGGAAAGGCTAAATTTAATTGGATAGATATTGAGAATATTGGCGAAGTGGCTGCCATTTTGCTACAGAGATTTAATGAGCATAAGAATAGGGCTTTTGAAATAACCGCTTGGAAAACGAAAACTTTGAAAAAATAAGAGATCTAATTAATCAAATTATTCATAGTCCTGTTAGATACCATAATGTTAATCCATTACGCTTTTTTCTGATAAAAAAGAAGCAGGGTATGGCCAATGGAATGATTTTGGTGATGATTTTGCTCCATTTTCTTCCTCGGTTTCAGCCCGAACCGCTAATTTCTGATTTTTACAGCCGATTAACTGGCAAAAAACCTACTGATTTACGCAGCTTTATGCTAAGGGAAAGTGCAAAATTCGAGCAATTTTGACTTTTTTATAAAAACGAAAATGGATATTTGCGTTGGAGATGCATAAAATACATCATTGTTTTATATGTCGGAAAACGGAAAATAGTATGCTTCAAAAATAGCCGAAAAATGGGCAGAATCTGCTTAATTAGCGGTAACTTTACTTTAGGAATTGTGATAAAGAGTTTTATCATGTAATCAAAAAAAAGACTAAGACATGAAAGTAGCTATCGTAATTTGCGACCGTTATAAGACTTGTGCCGGCGGAAAATGTTTCAGGTCAATGCGCAACAGGGAAGGGGCTTTTGATATTTACTCTAAAGACGAAGCGCTCGAAATTGTCGGATACACCAGTTGCGGCGCTTGTCCGGGCGGAAATATTGAATATTCGCCCGAGGAAATGATTAAAAACGGTGCCGAGGTCATTCATCTGGCTACAGGTATGGTGGTAGGCTATCCGCCATGCCCTTATTTAGAACATTTTACAAAGTTTATTCCTGAAAAATACAACATTAAAGTAGTGGTAGGCACCCATCCCATTCCTCAGAAATATTTCATTACCCACAGTAATTTGCATACCTGGGATAGTCCACAATGGTTGGAGTGGATAAAGCCTACCTTGGCAGATGAAAAAACAAGAAAACTTTACGATTAAAAATAATGTATAAATATTTATTTGGGCCGGTTCCATCAAGACGATTAGGGATGTCGCTTGGTGTAGATTTGGTTCCGAAAAAAGTGTGTTCGCTCGATTGTGTATATTGCGAGGTTGGTAAAACTACCGCACTAACGCTCAATCGAAAAGAGTATATTCCGCTTGAAAAAATTAAACAAGAGCTGATTCAATATTTTGGCGAAAATCCTTTGCCTGATTATATTACATTTTCGGGTTCGGGCGAGCCAACGCTAAATAGCAGGCTAGGTGATATATTGCGCTTTATTAAAGAGCTGCAGCCCCATATTCCCATTGCTGTGCTTACCAACGGTACTTTGCTTTCTGATTTAGAAGTGCGAAATTCCTTGCTTCTGGCCGATGTGGTGCTACCTTCGCTCGATGCTGCTACACAAGAAGTGTTCGAAAAAATAAACCGGCCGGCAAAAGGACTTATCCTAGAGCAATACATTCAAGGCTTGGTTGATTTTAGGCAAGAATTCAAAGGCAATATTTGGCTCGAAATATTTATTCTTCCGGGATTTAACGACCATCCGGAGGAACTTTTGGCGCTTAAAAATGCAATTCTGCGCATAATGCCAAACAGTATTCAGCTAAATACCATGGACCGCCCCGGAACTGTGCTTGGTTTGAGAAGTGCTACTCAGATGGAACTTCAGGCTGTGGCCAATTTTTGGAATTTACCTCAAACCATGATTATTGCTTCTGCTCAACAGCGTAAGGATAATAAGGCCTATAGAAATGATATTGGGAATGTAATTATCGAAACCATCGCTCGACGCCCTTCTACCATCGACGATTTAAGCAAAATTCTGGGTCTGCATATCAACGAAATTAATAAATACCTGGATGTACTCGAGGCTGAGAACAAAATTGAAGCCCAAGTGATGGACAGAGGAATTTTTTATCAACTCAAGCGCAAAAACAGCGATTAGTGTTTGCTGATGCTTATTTTTCACTATAGTTCTAAATGTGGCCTTATAAGTCATTTAATTTTCTGTTGGCGAACTTTGCTTTGCTTCGAAAGAATTGTCCAATTGGCTATTCTGAACGATAATACTTCCCAAAATGGTCTAAATTTTCGCTAAACTGATATTTTAATGCACTTTTTGTGCTCCTATGAATAGCATCTGTATAACCTGGCTAAAAAAATAACCACAAGCACTTTTATGTATTTGATGAATAAACTATCCACCAATTCAACAATCTCTTTGCACATCGAAAAATAAACATTAACTTTATAAATACCCTATTTTAAACCAGCTTATTTTTTGAATTCAAATAGGTTTCCTAATTTTGTCGAAATCAATACGAAATTTTCCAGAAACGAATAGATAAATGAAAACAAAAGCAATTATCGGAGCCTCAGTGGCTGTAATCTTAATAGCCGTGTGGGGCATTATCCGCATCAAAAACAACAATATAGAGAGTGCACCTGCGCTCGAGTCGGTTCCAATGGATGCCTTTATGATTGTCCGTTCGGATAATCTGCTTTCTGTTGTGGATAATCTGCTTAACGACAATATGATTTGGGAGAATTTGTCGACAGTTCCACAGATCGAAGAACTAAGCCAAGAGTTAGTGCTTTTTGATTCATTGGCCAACGAATATTCCGATTTTTCGTCTGTATTAGAAACCCGGCAAGTAGTAGTATCAGCTCACATGCTTACCAAAGCTAAAATTGGTATGCTGTTGTCCACAAGTTTAAAAAATAGCGGAGAGCGGCGTAGTCTCGACGAACAGATAAGAGAGTTGCTTGGCAAGAACTACAAAATTCAGGAAAGAAACTACGACGGTGCAGAAATACACGATATTAGAAAAGGAAATGATGCAAGGTTTAATTTGAGCTATACGGTGCATAAGGGAATTTTCCTTATTGCCAAGTCGGCTATTTTGGTGGAAAAGGCCATTAGGCAATTAAACCTGCATACAAGTTTGATGAATAATTCCGATTTTGTGCATAGTGTTTCTATTGCAGGTCAAAATGTAAAAGGAAATCTATTTCTTAATCTTTCCGAAGTTTCTCAGTTTTTAAGCTTTCTGGCACCTTATGGCGAAATAAAATTAGAAGGTGTAAAAAATATGGGTGGTTGGATGGTGCTCGATTTGAGTACCATGCATAGTAAAGACTGGTTACTTACTGGTTTTACCCAGGCTTCCGATACCATGTCGCATGTACTTGGCTTATTCAAAAATCAGGAACCCATAAAACCTTCGGCCGTTAAATACCTGCCCAAGCAAACTGCGTTTTTCCAGTATCTCGGTATTTCGGATATATATCAGTTTCGTAGGGATTACAACCGTGTTTTACGAAAATTCGACGAGTTCGACTTATACAAGCACTACATTAATACCGTAAAAGAAAAGTATAATTTTAATCCGGAATTAGATTTTGAAGTGAATCTCGAAGAAGAGGTAATGGTGAGTTATTCATCTGTAAATTATAAAATTGAATCGGAGAACCAGTATTTTATCGCTAAAATTCGCAATCGTGGCTCCATGATAGATTTTTTGAACAGTCTTGCCAAGCGAACCGAGAGTATAGATAGCTCTTCTAATAAGAAACACAGCTCTGAATACAGCCTCAACGAGGTAAATAAAATTACCATTTGGAAATTTCCGCTTACCGATTATACTTATAAAATGTATCGTTATATTTTGCCCGATATTAATACAGGCTACGCTACCGTTATTGAAAATTATCTGATTATGGGGAAATCCCCCGAAGCGCTTAAGGCTTTTGCAAATGCTTATTTCTCAAATATGACTTTTGAAACAAACCCAGAATTCAAAAATTTTATTGAAACATTATCTTCTCGTTCTAATTTATTGATATATAATGATGTAGAGAATAGTGCGGATTATTGGAAAAAATATTTTTCTAATGATTTAACAAGAGTTCTAAACCAAAATCGGAACATGTTCAATAAATTTCAGGCCATTGCCCTGCAAATTAGCAAAACAAACGATTTACTGTTTACCAATATTTTTCTAAAACTTAATCCAAAAGGATCTCTAAAACCCAATGTTGTTTGGGCAGCTGCTTCCGAAAGCGAAATTCTTCTAAAACCTGCAATAGTCATTAATCATCAGAACAAAGAGCGCGAAGTTTTTGTTCAGGATAAGGCCAACAAAGTTTATTTGATTGATAAGAACGGACGCACCCTATGGAGTAAAAAACTATCTGAACCAATTAAAAGTGAAATTTATCAGGTCGATGTTTTTAAAAATGGCAAATTTCAGTTGGCTTTCAGTACCGAAAACTATTTGCACATTATTGATAGATTAGGTAATTATGTCGAAAACTTTCCCGTTAAATTTCAGGCGCCTGCAACCAATGGTATGGCTATTTTTGATTACGACAAAAAACGGGATTACAGAATTTTAGTCGCTGCAAAGAACAAACAGGTTTATGCCTACGATATTAAAGGAAGCATCATAAAAGGATGGGAGTTTAACCTTACACAAAATCTGGTGTACGGAAAAATTCAGCATTTTGTAGATGCCGGAAAAGACTATATCGTTTTCTCCGACGAACTAAAAACGTATATTCTCGATAGGAGAGGAAAAATCAGGTTAAACCCGAAATCGGATTTTCCGCGCTCCGCTAATAATATTTTTTATCTTGATAAAGCAACCAAATCGCATCCATCCCGGTTATTATCAACAAGTATCAGTGGTACGGTAATGTTTTTGTATCTGAATGATGGTAAAGTTACAAAATTAGAGACGCAACGTTTTTCGCCCAAACATCATTTTATATTTACTGATGTGAATGGTGATGGAATTGAAGAATTTGTGTATGCCGATGAAAATCGTTTAAAGGTGATTCAGCAGAATTTAGAGCAGCTTTATGAAGTTAAACTTAAAGCTCCATTGGCCACAGCACCTAATTTGTATAATTTTGGCAACGGAAATCTTCAGTTAGGTATTACCGACAACGAAAATAGCGAAATATTTCTGCTAAACGGTAAGGATGGCAGTGTTGTAAATGGTTTTCCGCAAGAGGGAAGCACTGAGTTTAGCATTACCAAATTTACTACAAATCAATCTAAATTTAGTTTGATAGTAGGAAATAAAAATAATTTTTTATATAATTACCTGTTGAAATAGTCCATAATTTAACCACTTAAAACTTGTGTATGAGAAAACTGAAAATCGTTGCTGCCCTTGCCTTTTTAATGGTCTTTGCAAGCAGTTGCGTTAATGAATGGAAGCAATTCATCGAAGAAGACATAGATAATATTGTGATGGATTCTGTTGAACTTAATCCGAGCGTTGCGCTTAGGTTAGGTTCTATTGAATTTAAAATTGCAGATCTGATTGAAGAAAGACCCGATACGCTCATTTTCGACGGATCCGATAGTCTACTTACTTTCCGCTTGGCTATAGATACCTTATACGAAATGGCAGTTGCAGATGTTTACGAAATGCCTGAAATAGAGCCAATAACCGGTCAATCCTTCTCTATGGACGAAATTAAGATCGATGCGCTTACGGCCAACAGGAGCATCACCCTCGAAGAAATGCTTACAAATGCCGGTGCTACTTATCCCGGAGAAGGAAACGTAATATTTCCTCCGGTTACCGATGTTTATGCCGGCGATTATGCTTACGACAGCTTTGAAGACCAATTCGAAGAAGTTATTTTTGCCAGCGGGGCTTTTACCGTTACCATGACAAACAATACGCCTATTGTGGTGAGTGTTGTTATGGCACTGCGTAATCTCGATAATAATACCTATGTGGGCAATGATGTAAATTTTACCAATGTGGCTCCTGGGGCTACTGTATCGCAAACTGTTAACGTTGCTGGGGAAAGAATGTACAAAGAAGTTACCGGAGAATTGAAAAGTTTTAGTACTCCCGGTACTATCCCAAATTTTGTAAATATTGATGGTGAAGAATTATTTGTATTTGATGTGGCTACTACTCAGGATTTGGTGGTGGCTACAGCAACGGCTAAAATACCGCTTACCGAAATAAAAGACTCTACATTGGTGGATATTACACCAGCTGATAATCCGGAATTAAGTATAAAAACATTGTCTTTGTCTTCCGGCACTATCAATTTTACTGTAAATAGTAATTTTGGTGCTCCAATGAATGTGCTAATTGAGATGCCTTACACTAAAGATGCTTCGGGAAATGCACTTTCGGAAACGGTTACCTTCAACGGAACAGGTTCTCAAACCCAAAGCATTAACCTGGCCAATACCACCACCGATTTAACTATGAACGGAACAGTCGTAAACTCTTTCTTTGTAAGATACAAAGCCAGTATCGGTGGCGACGACATACTTTATACTTTTAGTTCTCCTGCTACTGCTACAATTAATGCCACTTTCGACAATGTAGCGTTTAATTCAATCTTTGGCTCTTTGGGCACAATAGAACCTTTTGTAATTTCTAATACCACCCTCGATTTGGGATTGGGCGAATTAAGTAACAAATTATCCGGTAGTATTACCATTACTGATCCATCTATCAGGTTGAATATTAAAAATTCCTTTGGATTTGGTGCACATCTCGATTTATCTGTGAAGGGATATAAAAACAATGATACTGTTTATGTAACTTTACCTGATAATACTGATATTGCAGGTGCTCAGAATATAGGAGAGGATGCCGCTACTACCATTTTGCTTGATAAATTTTCTACCAAAAATACGCTCGTAGATCTAATTGCATTGCCACCTGCCGGTATCTTGTTTGGGGGTAAGGTTTCGGTGCCAAATACCAGCAATGTTTTTGTTACAGGCAACAGCCGGGTTTTGGTTGGCTTTAATGTAGAAGTTCCTTTGATTCTTAATTTGAATAATGTAGCATTTACGGATACCATGGAGTTCGACGGGGCTTCTTTACCTGCCGAGATTGAGGAGGCTAAATTAATGCTCAAAACCCTGAACGGATTTCCGATGGAAATTGGTCTTATCGTGGATGTTTACGATTCTATCGCCAATAGGGTTATTCATACTATTTCATTGCTAAACACGGCAGGACATCCTATTTTGCTTTCAGCAGCTGCTGTAGATAATCAGGGAAATATTACACCTGCGGCAAACGATGTAAATCTTAATATATCCAAAGTAGACTACGAACAATTGCTTAAAGGAAATGCACTTATCTTAAAAGCCATGTTTACTACCTACAATGCAGCATCCGGAAATGGTGTACCTTTTAATGCCAATTCGAAAATTAAAATTGATGTGGCTATTGCAGCTAAAGCTAAAATTAACTTTTAATTACCTCACTTATGATAAAGAAAATATATAGTGCCATGATACTGTTTTTTAGTAGCATTGGCTTATTTGCACAAACAAATTCTTTGTACTTCATGAGTGAAGTACCTCAGTCTATTCAGGCAAACCCAGCATTTAGACCTGCTTGCAACTTCTTTTTTACTGTTGCCGACGTGTCTGTGTTGGCTGGTCAAAATGGTTTTGCTTTTAACGATGTTTTTGTAAAATCGGACGAAAAATATATTCTGAGTATTGACAATCTTTACAATCAAATGCCAAATTCTTTTGAAATTAAGGCGTTTGTAAATGCTCAAACCCTTTCTTTGGGCTTTAAAACAAAGAAGGGATATTTCTCTTTTCAGAATAATGTGGTTGTTAACGCTTACTTTACTGTGCCAAAATCTTTCTTAGGCCTTAAAGATGGCAACTGGGACATGGAAGCTATGAAACCACGGGAACTCGATTTCTCTGGCTTTGGACCTAACTTATTGGCTTATGTGGACCATCGCTTTGCGTATTCACGTAACCTTAAACCAAATTTAACTGTTGGTGCAGCATTCCATTTATACAATGGTCTGGTAACTTTCGATACTTATAAGTCGGATTTATCTATTACTACGAATGCCGAGTCTTACAGTATGAATGTTGCAGCCGACCTTGAGTATCGCACTAATGCTAAGGCCGATGTTGTGCTTGATGCCGAAGGAAATATCAAAGATTTTGTGCTCGATGAAGATTACTACACCAAGGATCCGCTGAAATTCATTAAACCTATTAATAAAGGTTTTGGTTTTGATATAGGTGCCGTGTATAAACCTAATCAGAAAACCGAGATTGCTGCTTCTCTGCTTAATCTTGGTTTTATTAAATGGAACGATGGCATTATTGCCAATGCGAAAGGAAATTTTACCTTTTCCGGCATCGATTTTACGCAATATGTGATTGGTGACAGCAGTTCTACTGATAGTTTGGGTAGCGATTTGCTCGATTCTCTGATTAATAGTGTGGATTATGCGGTTAATGAGGCTCAAACTTTTAAAACTTGGATGCCGCTTACCATGAATATTAGCGCCAGTAGGTATATTACTAAACGTTTTCAGGTGGGGGCAATGCTGCAAACACGTATTTACGATAAAAAATTGCATCCGGCATTTATGCTTTCGTCTAATTTTCATACCAATTTGTTTAATTTTGGGTTAACTTATAGTATGATGGAAAAAACTTATGCCAATATAGGCTTTGGATTTGGTCTTAAGCTCGCTCCATTGCAGGTGTTTGTTGTGTCGGACAGTTGGACGCAAATGGCATCTCCCTACAATCTTAAATTTGCCAGCGTAAGAGTTGGTGTTAATTTGATGATGGGTTGCAAGAGAAAGGCCGATTTGCCTATTTATAAAGACGAAATTTAATGTTTCTTGATTCATGTTTTAGGGTTTAGCGAATTCAAATTTTTATTCGAATTTTTTCCGAAGACTTATTAGGAGAAAATGAATTGAAATTATATTTTTTACTTAGGTTTATTCCAGTTATAAGGTTATTTATTTTTTATTTATCTACCTTATAGCTGGTTTAAGCCATTTTAGCAAATATGCATCAACGCTATTTGTTTTATTAGCTTGCATATAAAACAAGAAAAAGATTAGGTTTTAAATCGAAGTTTTTTAAAGGCTTCCGCTAATCTTTTTTTATTTATGCGTAAAAGGTACAGCATTTTAAAAGAAAAGCCAACATAGAAAGATATTTAATATCGTATGCTTTTCTAAGCTTGCCCCGACGGGTCTGGATAAGCTTTTGTTTCTAATTAATATTGTTTTACAAAATTGTTTTTTAAGCATTTTAGTAAGGGGTTGTTATTCAAAAGAAATTGGTTATTGAATATAAATTTTGAGATTTGTTGATAAAAGGGCTATAATTAAAGTTCTTTTTACTTTGCTGCCTTTTCTGTTTTACTCTATTTTATTTATTTTATGAAAATTGCACAAAAATTTAATCAGCTTACTTTAAAAGAGTATTTTTTTTATATTGATAATTACCGTAAATATACCGATTTTAATACTTTAGGTCTTTATCGCTCAATTCTTGAAAATGAGAAGCTTACTGTTGATGATAAAATTTTGCTCCGCGATTATGCACACCAGATTTTTAGAAAAAGTTTTGATTTTTTGCAATTAAAAGACCCCAATACTTTTTTTAAGGTTTCTTACCTTGGAATGGAATTAACCGAAGCCGATAAGCATCAAAAGTGGAGGGATATTGTTGTTAATCAACAAAAAATTTTGTTGGACAAGAAGATACGGCACCGAAATTTTGGTGATTACTCCAAACACTCCTGCGGATACGATTCATGCCCTTATAATGGTTTGATGGTAAAAAAAGATTCTGTGCTTGCTGAAGGTAGTATGCATTTTTTATCCGATAAAGACCACTATATGGCTAAACGAAAGTCGGATATCAGAAAAAAAGAGAGAAAAAATAAACAACAAATTATTGACAATGAATTAAGCAGTGAATAATTTATGCAGAAGGAATATTATCAAATTTCCACCATCTCATACTTCCTTTTTTTTCAAAAGTACGCCAATTCGCAGGAATAACTAAAGTCCTTTTTTCGCTGATATAGTGATTATTGCGATCTTCTTTTAAATCAAATTCAAGGCTTATGGGCATTTTTATAAGTGTTTTTACTAAAGAAATGCGCTTCTCAATAAATGCCAATCTGTTGTTTGATATAAAGAACGATGGTAAAGTGCCTCCATATTGCATTAAATTTACTGAAAAATAGCAATACTTGTCTTTTATTTCTGCAGTGATGATTATTTTATGCTTTAGCAGCGGATTAATATTTACTATATATGCATCTACAAGCGCTAAGGCCAGAATTGGCGGTATATAGATATCCTGATGATTTTCGAGCATACTGCAATTTATTTCGCTCTCGAAACTTTTTTTGTAACGCAGAGAAACCATGTTCAGGTAATAGACAATAAGCTCTAATTCTTTTTCCAATTGCACTAGGTTAAAATTTGTAGATGGAATTATTCCTTGCAATAAGGCATGAAAATGACTAAGGTAGGTTTGTGTTTCCGAAATTTTTCCTTTTGATAACAAATGGCGCATGGTGTCTATCGATTGATAGAAAAAGTCCGGATTTAACTGACTTACCAAAGCTTTTTGCTTGTTTCGGAGATAATTCTCTTTCGATGCAGCTTTTTTACGATAGTATTGCATCGATATTTTAAAGCTAAGAATTATAATTGTTATTAGTATGGCTAAAATACTTAATCGGAAGTATATAGATTCGGTGTACTCTTCATTAACTAAAATCTTGTATTCGAACAAAGGCAAAAAATCACCATCCTGATGGATACCGATAGTGTATGTATAATTGCCATGTGTTAGTTTTTCAAGCTTTAACGAATTGCCATAGATCGATTTACTAGGACCTTTGTTTATCCGGTAAACCAATTGAATTCCATTGGGGTTAATATATTCTATGGTCTGAAAATAGAATTCAAGTTCATCCTCGGCATTTAATACCAATCGCTTATCGTATTTTATTGGTTTCAAATTAAGCCTGATGCTGTCTATAAGCACAATAGGCTCAGAAATTATCTCAAGCTTTTCGGGTTGTTCTATTTTGTAAAGTCCCTTAGATGAGGCTATCCATAATGCATCGTTTTTGTAGCATATTTTTTTCAGATTACTTAAATACATTCCGTTGTCCTGATGAAATTTGTAGATGCTAAAGCTATCCTTTGAAAAAATTATGCGATTTAATCCATTATTGTTGGCAGTCCATATTATGGAATCGTTCTGACAAGTAATTGAATTGATAAAATTTGAGCTTAATCCATTGTTCTGATTAATTTTAATCAGCGAATCATTTGCCCAAAGCCCTAATCCTTCGCCATTGGCTGCAATAAACAGGCGATTCTGGCATAGTCGCAAATCTGTAACATGATTATTGAAGAAAGAATTTTTATAGGCCATGTTTTCCAGACTGTCGTTACTATACAAATATAATCCTTCGTTTGTGCCAACCCAAATTTTGTTTTCGTTTTCGGCAACCAGAGATGTGGGATAAATAAGTGGATTATCCCAAAATAAAAAGTGCGTATTATCTTTTTTTGTCCTTTTTTGTATATGATTAAATAGCAGGAGATATAAGTCTCCATTATTTCCTTGTTCCAGTCGTCGGCCACTTAATTCTTCTCTGTTGGAGATTTTGCCCTGCTCACTCATTTGCACAAACCCGGAACCTAATAAATACAAATACTTGTTTTGAAGAGCTAAATCTTTGAAATTTTCATTTTTATTCAATGGCTTGTAAATCAGAGAAAAAGTGTTGTTTTTGATTGTAAAGCGCCAAATTTCTTGCTCCTGTGTGTTCATAAAAATGTGATCTGCATTCATGGAAAAATTTCTGATCACAAAATCGGTTCTGTCGGCGGGAGCTAGTATCTGTATTAGTGTATTTTGCGCCAAAAGTACTCCATGTCCTAGAGTTGTAAACCAAATATGCTTGTTTCTGTCGAATAATACACGGCTTATTGATTTGCTTTTTAAAAAATGTTGATATTCTGATTTTAGCGAATTATTCTTATATACAAATACCCCGTCATAAAGTGTCGAAAGCCAAAGCCTGTTTTCGTTGTCTAGAGCAATATCGGTTATTTCGTGATTAAATTGAGCTGTTTCTTCTATTTTGTCATTTATAATATGAATGATTTGGGTTCCAACAGAAAAATAGTATTCTTTTTCGCTAAGTTTGATAAATTTTTTGCGTGTGATAGGCGAAAATTCACCATTCCAGTAAATTTTCATACTCAGGGCATCTTTTTCGAATAGATATTGTTGATTTACAGTGCTTTTTGGTTGGTAATCGACCAAAAAATCCTGACCAGTATATGTATATATCCGAAAATTTTCTCCATGTTTTTGGGTGGATTCCACTTGCTCAATGCTTCCACTTTTCGAAATTTTAAATATGCCACCCAGGTTACGCGCCAAAAATATATTACCTGTGGAGTCAACATGCATATTCTCAATTATCCCTGGAAATATTAGGCTAACAATTCGCGGATTGAGGTAATGGCCACGGATTTCTTTACCGTTGTAAATACTCAATCCCTTACGGTGCGAGATAAACCATATATTACCGCGCGAATCCTCGTAAAGTTTGATAATGGAGTTGCTCACTAAGCCATTAACGGTGGTATATAGCTTGCTTTGGTAACCATTATACTTGATTACGCCGTAAGATGTTGCCAACCAAATATAACCATTTTTATCCTGCAAGATGTCGTATATTTCGTCGCCCGATAATATCTTGTTTTCCGACATAGACATGTAAGCTATGTCTTGCGATAGGCACAGATAACGAAAAGAAAAAAACAGCAGTATCAGAAAAATTCTCATGAAGTTGGCTAACTACGACAAAGATAAAAGAATATTTTGTTAGCTTTGCAATCAATCAAAAAATTGTAAGCTATGATTTTAATTACCGGAGCCACAGATGGTATCGGGCGACAAATTGCTATAGAGCTTGCCCGTCGTTTTGAACCAATGCTTTTGCATGGAAGAAATTCCCTTAAACTGGAAATTTTGAAAAAAGAACTCAAAGACATCAGTTCAGGACTTAGGGTTGAAACCATTCAGTCTGATTTTCGGTCTTTGCAACACGTAGAGAGCATGGCGCAAACAATTCTGAATAAGTATCCTTCCGTAAATATTGTAATTAATAATGCAGGTACTTACGAGAAGCGTTTTAGTCTTTCGGCAGATGGTTATGAGAGCACCTATGCAGTAAATTTTTTGGCGCATTATAGTCTTACGCTCCAATTAGTTCCCATGTTGGTAAAAAGTGTGAAATCCCGCATTATTCATGTAAGTAGCATGACTCACGAATGGGCAAAACCTGATATTAGCCGCATTAGCGATATTTTGAGCTACGAAGCCGGATCTGCTTATGCCTTGTCTAAGCTATTGAATTTGGTTCTGTCGGTTGAGTTAAATCGGCGTTTGCACGACTATTCTGTTTGCAGCACTGCTTTGCATCCGGGTGTTATAGATACGAAACTGTTGAGAGCCGGCTGGAGTGGGGGAGATTCTGTTGAAGAGGGCGCACAAACTCCCGTATTTCTGGCCACCAAACCTTGGGATAAGAGCGATTGCGGAAAATATTTCGAAAGCAAAACTGCCAGGTCGGTTTCTGTACATGCGCTCGACCCCGACTTTGCCAAAGAAGTGTTTTTAAAAGCGGAACTAGATTCAGGTGTTTATTGGCCTTTATAGTTGTCCGTTTTCAATTAGTATGATAATTTCTTCAATCATGGTGTCTTCTCCGTCGGCATCGTATTGTTTTTTTAAATCAGAACCAAATATTTTGGCTACAGATTGCCAAAAACTGGCGGAGAAGCTGCCCTTTAGGTTGTCGAGCAATTCGTAGGTGGTAAATCCGGTTTGCCTGTCGACCAATTTGAGTAAAATGCGGCCTTGGGTAACAGTAAGTTTTACTAATTGCCCTTCGAAAGATTCGCGTAGTTCTTTTTCTTTTAGTTTGATGAATTTTTTTCGCTCTCGTTCGTTGCGTATTGTATCCAGTTGCTGTTCTATAGCATCTAGCTGGTATTTAATTATCATGGAATAGGGATAAACTTTTTTTACATAATGCACCAAGCGCGTATAGCGGCGGTATTGAGATTGGCTTGTAAATTTGCGCGGAGGAAAAATAATTATCTCCGGCGCATAAACATGCAATAACGTGTCGCCATCTACGATAAGACCACGTATAATATATCCTTCTTTTATTTCGTTTATGCGGTGGGCATATTCTGCCGAGTCTTTTTCTTGTTTGATTGAATCTTTGCGTACTTTTTGTTGCGCTTGAACATCAATTGACAGAAAAATCAACGGTAGTACAAAAATTATCCACTTTAGTTTCATCACCACAAAATTATAACGTAAATTTGAATTGCAAGTTGTTTCTTGTCTAAATTTATTGGCATGGATAGAAAATATCTGCGGTGCTGATGGAAATTTATGTATGAATCTTTTGCTAAACTTTCAAACGGATGAATTATATGTTTGTACAATCTGCAATAAACTATTCTTTTTTAAGCAGAAAGAGATTAGGATTGGAGTGTAGAATCACTTTTCTCAAAATAGCTTTTATCTTGTGTATTATTTTTATAATTCCGAAATCTGTAAAGGCGCAGATTATTTTTGGGACAGTAGAAGGTTTAGCAAACTCCGAATTGTGGATATTGGGCTATGAAAATGGCAAGGCCACAAAATTGCACAAAACCAAATCTAACGAAAATGGCGATTTTGCATTTACTATGCCCAAAAAACTTAATCATGGCTTTTATACTGTTTATAACGAAAAATATTTGGAATTGGATTTTATTTATCTTGGAAATCCAATCGAATTAAAAACTGCTATAAATAAGGCTATTAGTAACGCTCAGTTCACAAATTCGCCAGAGAACTCCCTTTATCTGCAATTTTATAAAGAACGGCGACAATATCAGATGCTACTCAATTACATTGTTCAGAACCGCAATACTGCATCTATTCCCGATTCTATTGTATATAAATTAGTTGAAACTGCTGATAATAATTTTCTAAAGCTAAGCTATAAATTAATGCTTGAAAACAATAATAGTTTACTGCAGAAATACTTAAAGGCACTTGCTTATCCTACTCCCTTAATCGAAATGCAGGAAAATTCTTTATATCAATCGTATAAACAAAATATTTTTTTGAATATGATTAGCGATACGGCCGTTTTGGCTTGCGATGATTTGCTAAATACCCCATTTTTGAGATATCGCTACGATTTGCTCTATAAAAATATGTTGCCCACGATGAATCCGCAAATACGTATTGATTTAAGCAAAAAAATATTCGAATCTCTTGGCTTTATCGATTTGCAGACTTTTTTTATTTATTATTTACTCGATGAGGCCTTGGAACACGAAGATGTATTGCTTT
This sequence comes from Acetofilamentum sp., assembly GCA_020720625.1. Taxonomy (GTDB): domain Bacteria; phylum Bacteroidota; class Bacteroidia; order Bacteroidales; family DYOH01; genus DYOH01. The sequence continues at coordinate 32,191 of DYOH01000031.1, forward strand.
TGTCGGAGCTTAAAACATGGTTGAATGCTAATGAACAAACCCGTGTGTTTGAAACTATGGTAAACAAAAGAATGGTGCAGATTCGGAATTTAAGTGTGGGGGCTTTTTTTCCCGACCATCGTTTTTTGACAATCAAGGGCGATTCACTTCGTTTTTCTGAGATGGAGGGTGAGCAAAAACTCGTGATTTTTTACAGCAGCGAGTGTTCGCATTGCGGCGATTTGCTCCTGCAACTTTCCGATACTACTGTGGTGCAGTGGAATAGTGCCATTAAACCGGTGATTGTTTCTATTGAAGAATCCAAGTTGAATTGGTCCCAGTTTCTCGTGAAAAATAAAATTTCTTTTCCCGGAGGGATTGATAATATGGCGCTTTACAATGGAACTTTGGAAAAGTACAATATCAGGTACACCCCAACCATTTTTCTGATTGATAAAGACCAAAAAATTATTGCTAAACCAAAGGATTTGGATGATATTCTGAAATTGCTTGAATGATTTCCTGATGAATTGAAAAAATAGGTATTTTGATTCGTAACCTTGTACATCAGAATATTTTTTCCGTATCTTTGAAATGTATTTCATTACGGATTGTAAAATTTATTTAGTTAAATATCAATTTAAAATAATAATAATGAAAAAACATGTCATTTTAATTTCCTTTCTTTTAATTTCTTTTTCTTTAAATGCACAAACTTTTCAGGAGAGGGAAATGAATACCGAAATTAGCGAAGTAACCGTTTTCTTAGAGGGAGCACAGCTTACACGCAAAAAAACAATCACCCTTGCCAAAGGTAAATATTTGCTCAAATTTGTTCAATTATCACCTTTTATAGATGCCAAAAGCATTCAGGTAAAAAGTAATGCCGAATTATCCATTCATGCGGTAAATCATCAGCATAATTATCTGGAAAAAAGTGAAAAATCAAAAGAGCAGGAGCGTGTGCAAAACCTGCTGGATGTTTTGGAAGAGCAAATAACTTTGGAAACGGTGCAACTTGCCATTATCAAGGATGAATTGTCGTTTTTGGAGCAAAACAAAGCTATTGGTGGCAAGAATGAACAGATTAATCTGAGCGATTTGCAACAGACCTTCGATTTTTACAGTAAGAAGAATAGCACATTAAAGCTTAAAGAGATAGATGTAAATAAAAAGCTCCAAACGCTGAATAATCAAAAATTGGATCTAGAAAATCAATTGAATCAACTCAGTGGAAAAAAGGAGTTTCCCACCGGCGAAATTCTTGTAAAGGCAGAAGCTTTGGAAGCAATGACCTTTGATATTGAGCTTTCTTATTTGGTTAGCAATGCCGGATGGTTTCCTTCTTACGACATCAGGGCTAAAAACATTAGAGAACCGGTGCAGTTGATGTATAAAGCAAATGTTCGTCAAGACACGAAGGTCGATTGGAAAAATGTAAAGCTTAAACTTTCATCTGCCACTCCCAATATCTCTGGTGTGGCGCCTGTTTTGCAAACTTATTACCTGAATTATCATAGTTCTCCACCAAAATATAATGCATTGAATAAATCTGTTAAGGGGATTGTTGTTGATAGCAACGGGGATCCATTGACTGGTGCTACGGTGTTTGTGAAGGGTTCTACCATTGGTACGGTTACCGATTTTAATGGTATGTATTCTATCACAATTCCATCGTATGGCAAAGAATTGGTTATTGCGTTTGTTGGTTTTAACGAGCAAACATTGCCAATTACCGGCGAAACTATGAATGTGGTTTTAGAAGAAGCGGATTTACAATTAGAAGAAATTGTGGTAAACGGGTATAGCCGAAATAAATCAAATGCTATGTTAAAAGGTAAGGTAGCCGGAGTTGCAACAGGTAAAAGCGAAGTTAGCTTCAGAGGGATAACAAGTTATCCGGTGGAAACGAGACAACAAATAAATCAAACGAGTGTAGATTTTGAAATTGCTGTTCCTTACACCGTTTTGTCGGATAACAAAAATTATGCTGTGGATATAGAAATGTACGAATTACCTGCGGTTTACCAGTATTATGCCGTACCCAAAGTAGATAAGGATGCCTTTTTAATTGCACAAATTATTGATTGGGAGAAGTTTAGCTTGCTCGACGGGGAAGCCAATGTGTTTTTTGAAGAAACTTATATCGGTAAAACGATACTCGACTTAAAATCGGCTTCGGATACTTTAGAAATTTCATTGGGCAGAGATAAACAGGTTAGTATCAACAGAGAAAAAATCAAGGATTTCACAAACAGGCAACTTATTGGTAATAAAAAAGAAGAAACCATAGGCTGGAAAACTATTGTAAAAAATAATAAAAATGTACCAATTGATATTATTATACTCGACCAGGTTCCGGTTTCTACACTTCAGGAAATAGAAGTTGGTGTAATAAACGTTTCCGGTGCTGTTTTGCAGAATCTTACAGGAGAAGTCAAGTGGAGCTTTGAGTTAATTCCGGCGGCAAAAAAAGAACTCGAACTCATGTACTCTATTAAGTATCCTAAAAACAGGGTTTTGGTGATTGAATGATTTTATTTGTTTCCAAAAAAAGAACTAAGCACATAGAAAGAGAAAAAAACTATGTGAACTATGTACCTATGTGGTTCAAAAGAAAAGTTTAATCTGCATTAATTTATATAGTTGAAGTTCGAAACTTCAGTTAATAATATCATATATGGCTTATTTTTTAGAATCAACGAATCAACGAATCAACGAATCAACGAATCAACAATTTAATTACTACACAACCCTTTTCCCATCATTGTTTTAAAATTTTCTTTAAATCTTTATCGCTTACTGTAAGTAAACCAACCGGAACCAGTCGTGGAGTCATGATTTTCCAGTTTTCGTCTTTTTCGAAAATTTGCTTAAATATGGGTAATGCATCATCAAGCTTCCCCAAATTTGCAAGTGAAACCGCATGCCAGTATTTCATTTCCAGATTATTGGGCATCATACCTTCGGCGGTGGAATATTCATTGAGGGCTTTTTCAATCTGATTTTGTTCAATGGCCAGGTCGCCGGCATTCATGTGTTCGTAGGCCCTATATACGTTCAATATGCGCTTTAGCTCTTTTATAGGCTCAGCATTATCGTCTATGCGTATATCTACAATGCGGTCTTCCCATGCCTTTCCGCTTGGTTTGGCCCTAACTACTATAAGAGCAGCTGATTGTTTGCCGCGTATATCTCCACCTTCTGCCTCTGCGGCTTCCAGGGCGGCCATCATTCTTTCGGCTAGCGGAGCATTTGTATTTTCAAATGCTGATGACATGGCAGGCCAAACGGTCTTGTTTTTCATCATATTGGCTTGCACCGAGTAATATTTGCCTTCCTTATGTCCGGCTTCTGCTACACATTTGTTTCCGGTATAAGTGGCCACTTCGCCTTTGTGGTTTAAAATGGCCACCTGACGCATTTCCCGCCCGGGGTCATCGGAGAGTAAACTATCTAAGGCGGTTTTAGGAGCAATACCGGCTTTTAGAAGGGCAAGGCCGCGTAAACCAAACGATACATTTACAAAAGATTGTGTGGCCACCACACCTACACCGGCCTCGCCCCAAATAACGATAGAACCCACCGAAAACCAGTGCGACTGTACGGCTGCACCCATATCGCCGGTGATAGAATCGTAGGCAACAATGGAATAGGTATGTACCAAAGGACTTTCTTTTTTGTAGACTTGCCCTTGCATAGAAATGAATATTGAGCTGAGGCTCAAAAATAGCATCATTTTTTTCATAAGGTTTTATTTTTCTGATAAATAATTTGATTGGGTAGGATAAACAAGCCTTGCAAAATACGTATTTTTGTAGCAATTAAAAAAATATATGTAAAATTGTTTATCTGGCAAAAGTAAATTGTTCAAAATTTGTGTCGATTGTATAGCATACTTTTGTATTCGGAGTATTAAATTCGGCTTTATGCCTTATGCCTTTCCATGGGTTTGATTTTTCAGGCAATAATCAGACATACGAGGCCGTTGTTTAAATATACTGCCGGGAATAATGCCGCAGCTGAGAGTGATAATGTGTTCATTACATTTTTTGACAATTATATTTTATTTTTTGCGTATTTTTATCAGAATTTAATTACGATGTTTTCACTTTTTTGGATGTTGGAGCATTAATTGAAATGAGAGCGGTCTTTTAAGGCATACCTGACAGAAGTCATATTGTGTAATAGAATTTTGGAGTTAATTTGTAATAGAAAACCTAAGATGAAAAAAGTATTATTAAGCGGTTTTTATGTTCTTTGTTTATTATTTGTAGAAATTAATTTGGTGCAGGCTCAGCGTATAGCGCCTTTTCTTTTATTTGGTGAAGTTCCGGGGGATGTAGACAATTGGAACGTGAAAATTTCTAGTGAATTGCGAGAGAATGGTTTCTCTGTTATTGGAAATTATAATCCTGCCCGGAGAGGCGATTTAAGCGTTATTGTGATTACAAGCTCTGAATTGCAAGAAATTGCTGCTTCGCTATACGATAAAAGTATGATGGTTGGTGCACTCAGAATTGGGATACGCAAAACAAACGACTCTGTGGCTATTAGCATGCTTAATCCGGAATACCAGTTTAATGCCTGGCTAGGAGCGGATATGCCCATTGCGGCTGATACTTTGATGAATGTGGCCAATAAAGCCATTCGTGTATTAGCATCGCTGAGTATGGAGCCGGTTTATTCCGGTGGGGTTATGAAAGCAACCCATCTGCGTTTTTTCAGGTATGCACCCGATGAAGCGCTATTTTCGCAGGCTATTCCATTGGCTCAATTTAAAAGTTTTGATGAAGCAATTGAACATATTGAGGCGCAATGGAAAAATGTTTCCGATGAATTGAGCCTTGTTTTTCGCATAGTGGAGCCGCAAACGCAGAAAGCTGTATTTGGTATTGCTCTTCATGGTAAAATGGCATCTGATGCTTTAATTTTGCCTGTTTTGGGCTATGATTACATGACCATATTGCCTTATGAAATAATAGTAGAGCGCGAAAATGTGTGGATGTTGCCTGTTGGATACCGTTTTACTTTTGCATTTCCGGAGCTTGGAAGTGATCAGTATAAGAAACTAAAAGAAATGTCGGCTAATATAGAAGAGTCTATTAAACAGTTAGTTCATTAAGTTAGATTAAGTTAAGTAATATTGAAAAAAACCGTTACGTGAATGCACGAACGGTTTTTTTGTTTTTTATTAAAAAGTTCTTTCTACAGAAATTCCTGCTATGACATTACAACCAATATAAAAAGCCAATGTTTAACTTTGCTTCTGCCGATGATGGCAGACTTTTAGCTAAAAATTTCAGCCGGCCTGAAGCCAAAACCTTGCCCTGTAATTCAGTTATGCATCAAAACACTTAAAATCGGGCGGCATAATGCTGATCTTGGCCGCATCTCGAGAAAATTTGCCTGCCCAATATTAGCACAGTGGCTTTTTTGGGGGTAAAGTCGGAAAATGATATGGATGTTGAACTTTTTAGGGTGCCAGAGCAAAAACATATAATTCATCCCTTATGTCGCTTTTGTGCAAAATAGCGACACTGTATTTTTCGAAGTGCAAAAAAATGAATATATTAGCACTACTATTTCGCCTATGATATAGCTACGATATCCGACACCTGGAGTGCCGGATATTGAAGCGTTATGCGTTACAAAAATGAAACACGAACCAAATTGGAATGATTGAACAAAAATTGCTAAATTTGCATTATGGAAAAATTGATACAACAAAATACGAAAAACAAATACGGTCAATACTTTACTCCCAAAATTGTGGCGGATTTTATGATTGATTTGGCTGATATTCCTAATAATGCAAAAATATTGGAACCTTCCTGCGGCGAAGGTGTTTTTTTAGATTTATTGCAAAAAAAAGGATTTAATAATTTAACTGCATACGAGATAGATAACACAATTGCAAAACAATTTTCTTTTGTAAAATATGAAAGTTTTGTAACTGCTGATATTAATGAAAAATATGATTTAATTATTGGAAATCCACCATATATTCGTTGGAAAAATTTAGAAACTGAGTTGAAAAATGAACTTCTAAAAAATCATTTGTGGAATAAATATTTTAATTCGCTTTGTGATTATTTGTATATTTTCATTTTAAA
>DYOH01000132.1 GCA_020720625.1 Acetofilamentum sp.
TTAGACCCACTTTCGGCTACGGAACCTGCCGGAGTTGATATATCTGTTTAGGCAGTAGCCTTGTCTGAACATTTCGATACTGCTTTAGCTTATTCAGGGAAAGAGACTACTTATTATTTGCGATACCATTTTGTAAAATGGAGCAAAAATTCTTTCCAAATGAACGAATATTCACTCTATAATCGAAATATTCCACACTAGGCATGTTTTGAGCAATTTCTATCAATATCCCGGCCAACTGAAGGTGATTTTCGGCCTCAAAAAAACGAACATTCTTGTTTGTTTGCTCTCTGTGTACCGAAATATCGGACAATATAATGTACTGGTTGAGTGCCTTGGCATCTTCAACCACTGTGCTCCATCCCTCAAAAAGCGAAGGCTGAACAATGGAAATGGCGTTTTTCATAAGCATTAATTGTTCTGCCCTGTCAATAAAGCCCACAAAACGGGAAATGTCTGTGAGTTGATTTTTATCTACAAAATCGCTTAACTCTCTATAAAAACCAGGGGCTCTGTAATCCTCGGGTTTTCCGGTGAAAAAAACATCAAAAGGTACGGAAACCAGTTTATTGCGCAAATAAGCTAAAGCCTTAAGTACTGTAATATGATTTTTATGTTGCCAAAACTGATTGCATACAATATAATAAGGTTTTTCTATGCGGTATTTGGCTCTGATATCGTCCCAAACCAAATGAGATAAATCGGGCAGCGTAACGGCAAAGGGCAGAACATGTGTTTTAACCGCGACTTTAGGGTAAAACAGGTTAAAGTCTTTTAAAGCATCGTGGCTGCTTAATACCAATGTAGCCTCTGCCATTCGGGCGATTTGATTAAAGAGTGTATCTCTAAGCTCCAACTCCTCGGCAGTAAAAAACTTGGGAAAATAATGGTGCTGAAAATCGGGAATCCAAAATAGTTTATTGGGCGCCAATTCATAAGCAGCATCGAAAGATGCAGGAAATAAGGCATCGATATGCTTTTTATTCACCTTTTTCAGTATAACATCTTTTCCTTTTACTGCTTTCAGTATTTTATTTACAAATGCTTCGTGTATGCTGCGCTTAGTGCGGTAAGGGTTTTTGAAACTATAATACGGATAATTTGTATTATGCAGTAGTTTATGCGATTTTTCATCGGTAAGAAAAACCAAATGCGGCTTATCGGCATCAGGCAGCGAGTTGAGTGCATGAACAATATTGAGTAAATAATAACTGCCTGCAATCCATTGGTTATCCACACCAAATATGAAACCTAATCTAATTCGTTTTGCAGCCATGTAAAATAGTTTTTTAATCCGGTTTCGAGCGAAAATTGTGGCTTATATCCTAAGGATTTTAACAGGCTATTATCAGCACACCAATTTACAGGGTCGCCAACACGGGTTTGTTGGTTAAAATTCAATATAATTGCTTGATGAAAAAATTGCATGAATGTTTCGGCCGCAAGCTTAATGGGAACTTCGCTCCCATTGGCAACATTTATTGCCTGACCTTCGAACCGAGCATTTAGAAAAACACACTCAACTGCTTGCACTAAATCGCGTATGTAAATATAGTCGCGCGATTCGTTGCCTGTGCCCCAAAGTTCGATCGTATTGTTTTGCTTTGTTTTCTGAAACAAATCCCAAAAGAATTGTTTTTTTAAACCTTCGCCGTAAGCCGAAAAAACACGCAACGAAATGGTGCGCATGTTATGAAAGGTGTAAAATTGTGTACAAATTTGCTCCGAATACATCTTATGCTGTCCGTAGGGCGAAATAGGTTTTAATGCTTGCGTTTCGGTTATTGGTAACGAAGGCGGATTGCCATATACCGCAGCACTAGATAAGTTGATGAATTTCGCTTTTTGATTGGTGCTATGCAATGCATTTAACATTTTATACACATTGTGGGTATTTAGTTCAAAATCGCGCATGGGGTTTTTAACCGAATCCGGAACGCTTGCAGCTCCACTACAATTGAGCACCCAATCGAATGAGTGCGATGCGAACAATTGCTTAAAGTCGGCATTGGATGCATCTATAAGGAAATAATTTTCGGAAGTATAATCGTGTACCACATCGCCACCATAAACCAAATGCCCAAGTGCTTGAAAGTAGCGTAAAGCATGACTGCCAATAAAACCTTTGCTGCCGATAATGAGAATGGTCATGTCTTACCGTAAGTTTGTAATTTCTGACTTCTGGTATTATACACAGTAAAATTTTCAAAATAATTCCGATTCTCTGCAACTCCAACTCTGTTTCCATTTATAAAGGCTTCTCTAAATTTTGCCTCTACAAATCCTTCCTGGGGCCTAAGTGAAGGTAAACCTACTTGGGCTAGTTTATCGTTCCGAATAAAATAGGCATTATTACCGGCATTATTGCACCCTATAAAAGAATAGCCCTTTTCAGTGGCCAAATCAAAGAGCGATGTAAGCGAGCTTCCATAAAATATTTTCTCTAATCCTTGTTGAGCTCTAATAAAATCTGCTTTATAAGGGATAGTGTAAGGCAGATTAGCACCAAACAAGCTATTGTATTCAATTATTACCAATTGCGGTGATATGTTGTTTATAGCCTTCCAAACGTAATAATCGTTTCCATCGATATCTATGCTAAGCAACCCTATTTCGTCCTTAAAACCAGCCTCCTCGATAATTGAATTGATATTTTCTGCTGTAATAAAAGCATGTTTCGCAGTTAAACTATGTTTCCAATAAATTTCATCATTCAAAATATATTGAATGTTTGTTTCACTACCATCTAAAATCAATCCTTTCCAGTTATTATTGATTAGAAGAAATCTGGTATTGGATTCTGTATAGTTTTCAACACCAAATTCAATGAAGCTTGATGAAGTTAAATTCAATTTATGAATTAAAAATTGGATAATTCCATCATCTCCCCATTGAGAAAATACCTGAAACTCCACTTCGTGTAAACTTTTTACAAAGGCTTTATTTCTATTTAACTCAATAAGGGCTTTTGCTGCTAAGATAGATGCAGTATGGTTTTTCTTATTATTGTCCGACAATTCGGTTAGTGATTTGTCTAGTTTGTAAATTAAATTAATGGCATTATTGATATGCCTAAATTTCTTAAATACGGATTTCATTATTTTCAAGTTTTTTGATTATACGTGCGGGATTTCCGGCTACCAATGTAAATGGGGGTACATCTTTGGTTACAACTGCACCGGCGGCAATGATGGCACCCTTACCTATGGTTACGCCTTTTAATATAGTAACATTAAAACTTATCCAAGCATAATCTTCAATTATTATTGGGGCTGTTTCAATTGGTCCTTTTTCTTTCGGATGGCCTTTTTTAAGTAAATTAGCATATCTTTCAGCTCTTATTAAATGGTCAATTTCGTGACTATTGGTATCAATTATATTTACATTATGCGAAATAAGCACATTGTTGCCAATTTTTACGCTTTCGCCAGACCAAATTCTAGTTCCTTTGCTTACATAACAGTTTTCGCCAATAACAATACTTCCGCCATAAGCAAATACCAACAATTCACCTTCAACCACAGTGCCACTAGATATTTGTATTTTATCGGTACTTTGCATATTAAACACTTGGGCATGTTCTGTAATGCTGCTGCCATTGTTTATTGTGATCTGATTTCGAGACTCAGCAATTCTATCATTTCTCATTTTTGCAGCAATGACATCTACATTCACGAATTTCATAACAATTTTACTCAATTCCCAATGAATCCTTTTCTTTATTCGTTTTATAAATGATTTTTTCATTTGTTGGATGCTATTGTATGGTGCTTCTAAACTTAAAGTCCGATAGTATTGGTAAAGTTTACCTGAAAGCTGCAAATTAATATTATTTGTTTTAATTACCTTTATTGGCAAATCAGTTAAGTGTTGATTTATTTCAATTGGGCTGTTGTAATGAATTCCAGAACCGTCGAAACCGATATTGTAAGTTAGAGATTTTGAAGGATAGATTCCGAGACCATTTCTAATAAAAAGCGTATAATACCATCTGATATCCCAAGTTTCCAATTTGGTCATGTTTAAATAATCAAACCCACCAAAATTGAATCGAAGTTTTAAATCAATATCTGATTCAATAAATTGAACTTGGTCAAAATTATTTTCTAAACAAGCCCATTTTTCTTGCCAAGTACCCCATCCCCATGCACAAGTACCCAAATTACTTAAAAACGATTCATTACTTTCGGCGTTTATTGGAAACATGTATCCATTTACAGCATAAACGTTTGGTACACTCGAATAAACTTCCAGACTATCGTTCATATATTTCAAAAAATACGAACTTGTAACAATATCATCTTCCAGTACAATTACTTTCCCGTATTTATTTACAATGGTGGTAACGCCATCGATCACATTATCTTCGATGCCCCAGTTTTTATCGCGCTCTATTATGGTAACGGTTTTAAAGCCCGTTATGGTTTTGATGTAGGTTCGTACTTCTTCCACCTTAGGGTCACCAAGCGTTTTTGCACCATCGGCATAAATGTACAGCTCGCTATCTGCGGCCAATTCGTTACGCAGCAAGGCCTCCACCGTCTGGCGTGTGTGCCAGGGGCGGTTGTACACAAAGAGTACTATGGGTGCTAGATTATTCATTTTTGTTTTCGTTTATTTGCCAATATCCTCCTTTATCACCTCCTTTGCGCTGTATTATGCCGGATTTTCGCAATTTGTCAATATCGCGTTCTATTGTTCTTTCTGCAACCACAAGCTTCAAGGATATTTCTTTTGCTGAAATCCGGTAATTAGCTCTTATTTCATTTAATACTCTTTTGCGTCTATTTTCTCCGACATTTTCTCCGACATCTTCTCCGACATCTTCTCCGACATTTTCTCCGACATCTTCTCCGACATCTTCTCCGACATCTACTGCTTTCTCTACTATTTTTTGGTCTTTATAGCCAATTTTTGTGAGAAATCCGCCCGAATTTTCTTCAAAATCAAAATACATGGTCGGATACTCGGAAATATAATCTCTGATTCTGCGGTATCCGCTGCCGTATTTTTCAATGTCTTTGGTCAGATAAAAAGCTTCTGTAATAAGTTTATTTCTACTTTGTGCCTGATAATTGTCGGTTTTCAGGTCTGCAATGGTTAAACCGCCATAGAGTTTTCCGGGGTTAAAAATGGTAATTTCTTTGTCGAAAATGCGAATTTGAATATCAGTCGGGCTTTTGTAATCGCGATGTATGATGGCATTCAGTACCAATTCGCGGATTGCCGGTAGCGGGTATTCAAAAATTTCTGTTCTTTGCGATGTTTTTCCGGTAATCTCAAAGGCTACTTTTAGGTGGCTGATAATAAATGTCATGGTACTACCAACGGCCTCGAAAAGTGTACCGCGCACCATTTTATCGTCGATAATGTGCGATTGGGTTTTAAACCGCCCGATGTGAACATTGTAAAACATTTCTTCTTTTGAAAACAAGAGCATTGCAGCATTGGTAGGCACATCGTTTTTCAACAGACGTAGTTTTCGTAAGCATTCCATAGGTGTTCCCGATAGCTTAAATCGTCCGCCTGCGTTTACTTTTTCGGTAAAATTGGTAATTTTATTTTCATCTAAATCGGCATAGCTTGCATCGGCGTAAGGATAACTGTCCCAAGATGTTTGAATGGATTGTAAATATAAGTCGTTGATTTCGGCGGCCGAAAGCAAATGGTTAGCGTTGTTTTTTCTTAGGTAATACCTTCCTTGCATTGCAACTGGTTTTACCGGATATTCCTGTACAGAAATACAAACAACCGTTTTTTGTTCTATTGTGAAAATTTTGATGTCGGGGTTGATACCCGGTTGCGTTTTTGATTTTATTTCGTTTAGCCAGCTCTGAATACTTTCTTGCGATATTTCGCTGCCGATGATTGAATGTTTATCTGAAACTCCTATTATAATCTGTCCACCCTCGGTGTTTGCAAAAGCGCAAAGGGTTTCTATGGCCTGACGATTAAACGTTTGTTTGAACTCCGTTTGTTCGTTTTCGCCTTGTTTGATAATATGTAGCAGGGTTTCTGTGTCCATGAATTATTTTCGCCTATCGTTCGGTTTCTTTTTATTTTCAAATATACTTAATTGTCTGATGATTTTAATGCCAAATTCATAAAAAATTTCGAATTATTTGCTGTCCCTTATAACGCTCTGTCTGCCTCGCATGCCATAAGCGGTTGTACACAAAGAGTATACTAGGGGTACTAAATTATGCCAATTTTTCTTGTTGAGCCATAAGGCCATCATCTATCAGCAAAAAATTATAAAACCTCATAACTATCAAGAAAAATAACTTGCGACAGTGCTTTTTCGGTGTTAAACGATATTTGGTCGAAAAGTTTGTGCACTTTTAAACGTTTTATGGTTTCCGCCTTTGTTAATACGCCCGCTTCGTATAGTGTGAGTGTGGCATATAGTGTGTCGTTGGCAACAGGACCTAGCACAATGTCGAAATGATGCGTTAGCGTTCCTTTCCGATTCTGAAATACAAAGTCTAACCAGTGCTCATCGGCTTTGGTAAATTCTTTTATGTTGAATAGTTTTCCCGAAAAAACTGTTTTGGATAAACGATAAATAGAAACCACTGCTTTTGCTTGGTTAGGCATGCGATTTTGTTTTACAACAGCCCAGCGTTCTGCCTGATTTTGATTTGTTGTGGTATAAAATCCATTGCCAAAATCTAAAAATCGTTGTGTTTCCAGAAGTTTAGGACTTTCTACAATTTCGGTGCTGCCATGAAAAAGTTTCATTCTTGGTTTTTAATCAGTTGGTGAATTTCCGAAATGATGTACTCCATGCTTTGCGTATGCAAAACATCGTATCCGTTTTCCAAAAACGAGAAAATTTTAAACTTTTGAAAAAGATTTAGAACATCCTCGCCCCTAAGTTCGTATTTGTTTTTGTATGCTTCCAGACAAAATATAATAAATTCATCTATTTTAGTTAGTTTACTCATAATTAAACAAAATCGGGAAATTGAAGTTTCCCATGTTTTTTCTCCTCTTCGAGCATATCAAAAAGTTTTTCGGCACTCAAATGCCACAATTTTGTGGTTTCATCGGACAAATAGTCGTACAGTTTACTTGTGTACAAATAGCTCAGGGCACTGATAAAATTCGATTGATTATTTTCTATTATCAGTGAGAGAATTTGTGATATTTTATAAGGTATTAACGATGAATATTTTATGCTTTCAGTGCTCATTTTATAATATATAGCAGGGTTTCTTTATCCATGAATTATTTTCGCCTATCGTTCGGTTTCTTTTTATTTTCAAATATACTGAATTGACTGATGATTTTAATGCCAAATTCATAAAAAATTTCGAATTATTTCTGCATCGCCTTACTGCACCGTGGATTGCCATCCACGGCTACCAACGGGAAATGACTAAGGCATTCTATAAGATGCAAAATTTCCTATCTATTATAATATGCGCCCTTGTTCATCCTTCTCTATATTTTATCCCATTAAGTGAACAGAATTGGCATGCAACAAAAAAATATGTAGGCTCTCAAGTTGGGTAATGCACATCTTTTGATTTCGGATAAGCGCCATGTTAGCCCATTACGGCTTTTATAGCCCATGGAATGTGCTTTTTACCTAAAATAGTGCCTCTACAACCCACTTATAGGGTTTACAAAATACCATAATGCGCCATAAACAGCCGGAAACACGCAATTTTTACCTGAGAATGGTCATATTTTTTAGAAAGTAATAGACACTCAAGCTTGGTACTGCCCATCTTTTTTATACGGATGCTAATTATGTACCTCTGCCGGGGTGAATGCCTGTAAATATTGCCCATACGCATCTCACAAATAGTTGATTCCTTTGATGAGTTCAGTCTAAAAAGATTGAAAAAATGATTATACCCCTGCCAGCGTTT
>DYOH01000032.1 GCA_020720625.1 Acetofilamentum sp.
AACTGATATCCAAATAAAAATAAAAGAATAAAATAGTAACTAAATCAATTTCAGTATATTTAAATACAGAATTATATAAAGTATTTATATATCTTTAGTTTATAGCAACAATACAGTATAGCATGAAAATATGATTCTTATCATTTTATGGTTAAAATGCAGAAAATAAAGCTATTACGCACCAAAAAAACTTAACCCGAAATTGCTTGTAATGCGAATAATAATTTACCTTTGTAATAACCATAATATTTCAATGAACTAAAAAAAAACTGTATGAAAAAAAAGGTTATTATTATTGGCGCAGCCGGCCGCGATTTTCACAACTTCAATACCTATTTCCGTAATAACGAAGGCTACGAAGTAGTAGCATTTACCGCCGCACAAATACCCGATATAGATGGACGTAAATATCCGGCCGAATTGGCAGGAAAACTTTACCCATCGGGCATTCCAATTTTTGCGGAGGAAGAATTGTGCCATTTAATCAAAACACATCAAATCGACGATTGTGTTTTTTCATATAGCGATGTTCCTTACGCAAGAGTAATGAATATGAGCGCTTTGGTAAATGCAGCAGGTGCCAACTTTATGCTTTTAGGCCCCAAAGATACCATGCTGAAAAGCACCAAACCGGTAATCTCGGTTGTAGCTACACGAACTGGCTGTGGTAAGAGTCAAACTTCGAGAAAAGTAATCGAGTATTTAATGAATAAAGGCTTAAAAGTGATTGCAGTTCGACATCCTATGCCTTATGGAGATTTGGTTGCACAAAAAGTTCAGCGTTTTGCAACGATAGCAGATTTAGCCAAACACAAATGTACAATCGAAGAGATGGAAGAGTACGAACCACATGTTGTGCGCGGAAATGTAATTTACGCAGGTGTTGACTATGAAGCTATTTTGCGCGCCGCCGAAAACGATCCCGATGGTTGCGACGTTATTCTATGGGACGGCGGAAACAACGACTTCTCGTTCTATAAGCCAGATCTAACCATTACCGTAGCCGACCCACACCGTCCGGGGCACGAAGTAAGTTACTATCCCGGCGAAGTAAATCTGCGTTTGGCCGATGTTGTGGTTATCAACAAAATGGATTCAGCATCACCGGAAGGAATTCAAACCGTAAGAACAAATATCGAAAAAGTAAACCCAAATGCCATAGTTGTTGATGGTGCATCTCCAATTAGGGTTGATAATCCGGAGTTGATTAAAGGTAAACGCGTGTTGGTTGTAGAAGATGGCCCTACATTAACCCACGGCGAAATGAAAATTGGTGCTGGAGTTGTAGCTGCGAAGAAGTTCGGAGCTAAGGAATTGGTAGATCCGCGCCCCTATACTACTGGAAAACTGGCCGAAACATTCCGCATTTATCCTAATATTGGAATTCTGCTTCCTGCAATGGGTTACAGCGAAACTCAATTGCGCGATTTGGAAACTACCATCAATAGCACCGATTGCGATGCAGTTGTTATTGGTACACCAATTGACTTAAGCAGAATTATCAACATAAAAAAACCGCATACGCGCGTATATTACGACCTTCAAGAAATTGGCGAACCAAATCTAAAAGGCGTTTTGGATGAATTTATGAACAAAAATCTTTAATAGTTACTTTCATTAATTAGCGTTAAATTGTTTTGCTCCTTCGGAATGCTTTTTTCGAAGGAGTTTTTCTTTATAAAACTTATTAAGAAAGGAATAGCTTCGAAATATTCAGTAAAAAATACAAATGAACCAAAATTCATATACTTAGATACCTTGCAAACAAACGGGCGCAATTAGATTTTTTTATAATTGATTTATTGCGGCTCAATAGATGGAAAATAACTCCTTTGCATTTATATAATATGCAGTGCTTTATCCAAATACTATCTAAAAAAAAATCACCCACAAAAACATAAGCAGATTATTATCATTATTCTTCAAAATAAAAATGATTAACAAATGGCTGCCCCAAAAAATAATGGCTGGTTTTGCACTAACCCAATTAATTTAGGTTTAAATATTCCCCCCGATTTTATTTCATCAAACAAATAAAGTTGCCACAGATTCATATCAAAACAGAATAAAATCAATAAAAAAAAATATTTGCAGAAAAAATTAGAATTACTATTTTTATCCATCCTACCAATTGCTTATTCCGAAAAAGAATGAACACATAAACTGTGTATGTTTTTTTTTCATGCGAACAAGTAAAACGACGATTAAATCTATCTATTGAATAAAATAATGTCTAAAAATAACAAAATGAAAAGAATATTTTTTCTGCTCATTGCTGCACTCAGCACGCAATTTTTGATGGCGCAAGAATATAAAGCCAACCAATTTCAGCAGCTCGACAATTTGCTGCGTTCGCCCAACGCCTTTAGAACAGCCTCTGGCAAACCGGGTTACAAATATTGGCAACAAAAAGCCGATTATAAAATGAGTATTGAACTCGACGACAACAAGCAAACACTAAAAGGCTACCAAACAATTACTTATACAAATAATTCGCCCGATGAACTAGTTTATTTATGGGTTCAACTCGACCAGAATATCCAGGAAAAAACATCGTACCGCAACCAAAGTGCCCCTTCTGGAATTCGCGAAAAGCAGAGTTTAAACTCCTACAATTGGTTTTTTGGTAATTATGAGTATGATGGCGGATTTAAAATCGAAGAAGTAAGCGACAAAAACAAGCAAGCCCTTGCATATATTATCAACAATACCATGCTGCGCATAGATTTGCCCCAAGCCCTAAAACCTGGCGAAAGCTATGAATTTAACATCAAATGGTGGTATAATATAAATAACCGCGAATTTGTAGGCGGCAGAAGTGGTTACGAACATTTTGCCGAAGACAACAATAATTTATACACTATTGCCCAGTTTTACCCAAGAATGGCACTTTATAGCGATTTTCAAGGTTGGCAAAACAAGCAATTTACCGGAATTGGCGAGTTTACGCTCAGTTTTGGCGACTATGATGTGCAAATTACTGTGCCATCAGACTTTATTCTTGGCTCTACCGGGGTGTTACAAAATGCCAACGAGGTGCTCACAGCTGAGCAAATCAATCGATTAGAAAAAGCTAAAACATCAACAAAACCATTGATGATAGTGGACCAGAAGGAGGCCGAGAAAAAAGAAAAAACAAAAGCAACAACAAGCAAAACATGGCATTTTAAAGCACAAAATGTGCGCGATTTTGCCTTTGCAGGTTCACGAAAATTTATTTGGGATGCCATGGGAGTAAAATCTGGTGCCAACGATGTGCTGGCCATGTCGTTCTATCCCAAAGAAGGCAATCCGCTGTGGGAAAAATATTCGACCATGGCCATTGCCCACACCTTAAAAGTATATTCGCACTTTACCTTCGATTATCCCTATCCGGTGGCCATTTCGGTGCACACCGACCGAATGGGCATGGAATATCCCATGATTTCGTTTAACGGCGGTAGACCCGAAAAAGACGGCACATACTCCGAGAATACCAAATATGGCATGATTGGAGTGATAATTCACGAAGTAGGCCACAATTATTTTCCCATGATTGTAAACAGCGACGAACGGCAATGGACATGGATGGACGAAGGCCTGAACACTTTTTTACAAGGCCTTGCCGAGCGCGAGTGGGATAGAAACTGGCCCGAATGGGTTGGAAATCCGCGCAATATAGTAGAATATATGCGCACCGACCCCAATAAAATAGCGCCCGTCATGTCAATGTCGGAAACCATTATAAACAGGAGCGCCAATGCCTATCAAAAACCGGCAACAGCCCTTAATATTCTCAGAGAAACAATAATGGGCAGAGAACTATTCGATTTTGCCTTTAAGCAATATGCAAAAACCTGGATGTTTAAACATCCCACACCCGACGATTTTTTCCGAATCATGGAAGATGCTTCGGCCATTGATTTGGATTGGTTCTGGCGAGGATGGTTTTTTACCACCAATCATGTAGATATTGATATCGACAAAGTAATTTCTTATCAGGTAAACTCCCAAAATCCGAGCAAAGAAAAAGCTTTTCAGAAACAACTGCAGGAAAAAGACCCAAACTATATTGCCTACGAGCGCGACTTAAACCGCAAAATGGTGGTAGACGAAAATCCGGAAATGAAAGATTTTTACAACTCCTACAATCCCTATAGCGTTAGCCCAATGGAAACAAGCCAATATAACAAGCTGATGGCCACCCTTTCGGCATCCGAAAAAGAAATATTCAACAGCACTTTATACCAAACCGAAGTGAGCTTTAAAAACATTGGCGGATTAGTAATGCCCCTAATCGTAGAACTTACCTATAAAGATAATTCAACCGAACTGGTGCGTATTCCGGCAGAAATATGGATGAAAAACAACTACGAAACCAAACGGGTATTTAGTAGCAAAATGGAGGTGATTAAAGTAAAACTCGACCCTTATCAGGAAACCGCCGATACGGACATGAGCAACAATAGTTTTCCGCAAGAAATACCACAATCGCGCTTCGAAATTTATAAACAACAATATCCGCAAAGACCAAATCCGATGCAACAGCAAGGCCGGTAATTAAAAAGCACACCGCAATAAAGCACAAAACGCTCGGCAAATCACAAGCGCTGAGCGTTTTTATTTTCCCTGAAAATCAGAAAAACGCACATCCCAGAGTCAAAATTCTATAAAGCAAAGCAAAAAAAGGAACAAAAGCATGCCAATAAAATTGCTAGGCAACGTAAAAAAAACAGAATTTGCATCATTTTTGCCATAATTTCATTAAATTAGCGGCAATTACAATTTTAAATATATCGTAAAGGTTCTGTCTATGAAAATGAAAATCAGAACAAAATTATTGGTTTATATCTTAAGCGTATCTATATTAATTTATCTGATATCAGTAGGTTATGTAAGCGTAAACTTAACTGCCATATCCTACAACAGCGCCAAAAGTCTGGCCATTAGCGAAGCAAAAAAATATGCAAACGCCGTAAAAGCAGACTTGGATGCAGATTTATCCGTAACACGCGGAGTGGCCAATGTATTTCAAGCCTACCACCAAATGCCACGCTCTATTTGGGAGCCCTTATTTATGGAAGCCCAAAAAAATCTGGTAGCATCAAACCCCGATTTTATAGCCTTTGCTACTAGCTGGGAATATGCAGCCATCGACAGTGCTTACAAAAAAAATCATGGTCGTATACAAATGGGATACTACCGCACCGGCAAAGATTTCGGCATTTTGTATAAAGAAAAAAACATGGAAGCCGACGACCGCACAAGTTTATATTATCAGGCCAAATCGCAAAAAATTGAACTATTAACAGATGCCTACCGCGATTCCTATTCCGGTAAAGCAGAAGATTCGATATTAATGGCAAGTATTGTAGTGCCAATCGTTTATGAAAATACCTTTGCCGGATTGACCGGTGTAGATATTTCGCTCGAACGTTTTCAGGATATGATTGGCGATATTCGTCCATTTCCGGAGAGTTTCTCATTTTTAGTAAGCAATAGCGGAATTTTTATTGCACATCCCGACCCCTTTAAAATAACCGGAACCATTCTCGACGAATATACCGAACTCGACGAAAGGTTAGGAATGATGGAAAAAATTAAAAATGGTATTTCGTTTAGCACCGAATTCAAAGATATTCAAGGAACGAACTATTTCATATCTTTCGAACCCATTTTTCTGGACGGTAAATTGCAACCCTGGTCGATAGGAATTGCTGTTCCGTTAAAAGTTATTTATGCAGAAACCCGCGAAAATCTTACTATTTCTATTGTTGTTGGATTTATTGGTATGATTATTATGATTCTGGTTGTTTTCGTAACAGCCGGACAAATAAGCTTTCCATTAGGCAAAGCCACAGAAGTATTAAGCATTCTCAGCAAAGGAGATATTCTTAATGCACCCGAATTACCTGTAAAATCGGAAGATGAAATAGGAAAAATATCCGAATCGGTGAATATTCTGGTTAATGGCTTAAGCAAAATGGCCAAATACGCCGACGAGATTGGAAAGGGAAATTTTGATGCCCCGCTGGATATGCTGTCTAACAAAGATGTTATTGCTGCCACGCTAATAAACATGAGCCACAATCTATCGCGCTCGAAAGATGAAGAAGAAACCCGACGAAAACAAGAGCGCGAAGAAGTATGGGTTTCGCACGGTATTGCCAATGTAAGCTCCATCTTACGTAACCAATACACCGAGTTTGACACTTTTTCTAAAGATGTACTATCTTCGCTGGTCAAATATATCGAAGGCAAAGTTGCCGCCATTTATATTGTTGAACAGGATACAACATTGCCCGAACAGGTACATTTACGACAAACAGCCAGTTTCGGTGCCGACGAAATACTAAGCCAACGCATTGACATTAGATTACGCGAAGGAATTATAGGCAGAGCCGTATCCCTTAAAAGTATGGTAATGCTTGACCCCATTCCTAAAGATTATTATAAAATTGCATCTGGCCTCGGCCGGCACACCCCAAAGTATGTATACGCTTTTCCTTTTGTTTTTAACGATGAATGTTTAGGGGCAATCGAACTCGGTGAGATGAATCCTCTGGAAGATTATAAAATCGATTTTATAAACCGAATTTGCGAAAGTATTGCAATTACTATCTTGCGACTAGGTTCCGGATTTGAAACCACAAGACTGCTGCAAGCTTCACAAATTAATGCAGCAAATTTAGAGGAGAAAGAGGAGGAATTAAATCAGCAACTAGAAGAGGTGCAAAAAGTGCAACAAAGAATGTCGCTTAAAGCACTAGAAACACAAAACCTGCTAGAAGCCATAAATTCAGTAGCCTACGTTGCCACTTACGATATGAATGGAATAATGATCGATGCCAACGACGCATTGCTTAAACTTTTCAATGTGAAAAGAGAAGATGTGGTTGGCCGCTATCAGGGTGCATTTAAAACCAGCCGAAAAGTAGACGAAGATATCGAATTTCAGAAGTTTTGGGCAGAATTGCACGCAGGCAAAACACAACGGCTCGTTCAGGATGTACTCATCGGCGGCAAGCAGATTAGCTTATCGGAAATTTACGCCCCGATTCTCAACGATGAAGGCGTAACGGTTAGGGTACTTAATCTTATTCTTGATATCACAGACAGTATCATTTCGCATGGGTAAGCAAGTGAAATCCAAAAAATTCTATGGCCACAAATAAGCAGGCAATTATAAGATATCATGCTTTAGATCAATGTTTTTCAAACTCAGGAAGAAAATATTTCATCGATGATTTACTTGAATCCTGCAATAATGCAATTTACACCTATACTGGTACAAAAAATGGAGTGAAACGCAGACAAATTTTTGAAGACATTAAATTTATGGAAAGTGATCAAGGCTGGTCAATCCCCCTGGAAAAAATTCGCGAAGGAAAAAGAGTATATTATAAATATTCCAATACAAAGTTTAGTATTAAACAATCATCCATTAATGAATCTGAAGCCAACCAAATAAAAGAAACATTGACAATTCTAAGTAGATTTAAAGGAATGCCGCAGTTTAATTGGATAGAAGAGCTTCTTATTCGATTGGAAACTACATTCAATTTAAAGCAACAACCAAAACCCATAATTGGATTTGAACAAAACGTTTATCTTAAAGGCTTAGAATTTTTTAATTATTTATTTAATGCCTTATTTTATAAAATAGTTTTAAATATTACTTACAAAAGCTACAGACAAAAAATATCTGTTGATATTGAACTACATCCATATTTTTTAAAGCAATACAATAATAGGTGGTTTCTATTTGGATATAATGAAAAAGAAAATGCTATCTCTAATCTTGCGCTTGACCGAATTATTTCGATTAATGAAATAAACAAAAACTTTATAGAAAATCAAGATATTGATTTTGAAGAATACTTCGATGACATTATTGGAGTTACAGTTAAATCAAATCTTGAAAGACAAAAAATTCTTTTGCAAATTAGCAATCAACTTTGGCCATATATAGAAAGCAAGCCAATTCATGGCTCACAAAAAGTAAAACAAAAAAATGATGAATCAATAATCATAGAATTAAACTTACAAATCAATTTCGAGTTTATCTCTCTGATTTTTTCTTACGGAAGCGAAATTAAAATAATAGCGCCGGAAAGCTTAAAAAATAAAATAATTGACAAGGCAGAAAAGTTACTTCAACAATATATTTAATTTATGCAGCTTGATTGCACAATAAAGATATATATTTGCCCAAGTTCTTTGAAATACTTGCCTAAAGATATTGAATCGTGCATGCTGGTCCTGATTTTTTCAGGACAATGATTGGCATGACTTCCCGACAATGTGCGGGATGAATGTCTCTGACAAATTGATAAAGCCGGCAATCTTGTAATATTATATTACATGTTATTGATTATTATTTATTGATTTGTTTATGATAATTTAAGTACAATTATAGTATAGTATTGTTCATACTTATAGAGTATCACGCAAGTATTTTCAAAGTTCATTTTGCATAAAAAAATGAAAATAGAGCAGCAACATATTGACCAAATACGAAAGCAATTTGCTTCAATGCAGAACAAAGAAGATTTGCTTGCTCTGCTGAATGAGACAAAAACGATTCTTTATGCAAAAAAGACAAAACCATTTGAACTGAAAAGTCTCACCTACTATGCCAACCCGGAATTTTCAGCAAACAGATATATAAAATTCGTAGTGAAGAAAAAATCGGGTGGTGAACGATCCATACACGCACCGGTTAAAGGCTTAAAATCAATATTACGTGCGCTTAACTTTGTGCTCCAGTGCATATATGAGCCGCATAATGCAGCTACAGGCTTTGTTATAAATAAATCCATTGTTGACAATGCCAAAGTTCACGTTGGAAATCACTATGTTTACAACTTAGATTTAAAAGATTTTTTTCACTCATTTAATCGCAACAGAATAAAAATGAGCTTTATGCATGAGCCATTTAATTTACATAGCGAAAGAGAACCATTGGCTTTTATGCTTGCAAGTTTATGCACCCACCCATTGGAATTAAATGGTCAAATTCTACATGTACTTCCTCAAGGAAGTCCTACTTCGCCGACCATTACAAATATTTTATGCAAAAAGCTGGATAAAAGATTAACCGGACTTGCCAATCGTTTTGGGGCAAAATATACCCGATACGCTGATGATTTAAGCTTTTCATCGCCACACAATATCTATAAAAATGAAGATTTTAATAAAGAATTAGAGCGCATTATAGCAGAAGACCACATAATAAATATCCGTAATAAAAAAGTTGAAATCGGCCTGCAATTGCATATCAACAGAAAAAAAACCCGTTTACAAAAATCTGTTTACCGTCAGGAAGTAACCGGATTAATTGTAAATAATAAAGTAAATGTAAACCAGCGATATTTAAAGCAAATACGCATGTGGATTTACTATTGGGAAAAATACGGCTACGAAAAAGCACAGCAAATTTTTATTAAAGATTATTTGGCCGATAAAGGACATTTGAAAAAAAGAAACGCTAACTTAGGGAATGTTTTAGATGGTAAACTAGAGTTCTTGAAAATGGTAAAAGGGGAAGATGACTCTACATATAAAACACTAAAAAATAGGTATGATAAAATAATTGGCGCAATAAGCCCGATTAAAATTGTATTAGATATTTGGGAAAACGAAGGCATTGAAAAAGCAATGGAAGTCTTTACCAGATTAAAAAATAGTTAATCATGGCAGAAAAACAACAAATTAAAAATATACAAGAAAAAAGTAAATTTGTTACTGATATTCTTGATTATAGCATAAAGAAAAAAGTTGATGATAAAATAAGAGTTAGGTTGATTAATCTTATCAGTAAAGAAATTGAAAAAACAGGAATAGTTGAAGCGGAGATAATTGAAAGGATTTCTAGAATTGAAAAAATGTTGACGAGGGATGATAAATTCCAAAATAAAGAAAAAAGTTTTTCAGGAAAATATCATAAACCTAAAGAAACATATTTATTACTTGATTTTTTCAGCAGTAATGAAGGAGGAATAAAGAATCTTACTCATGCATTTAATCTTGACTCTATTGAATACGAAACATTTATAAATCAATGTAAAAGCGAATTTGAGCAAGGAATAAATAAATATCCCAATGTACCCGATGCATTAATCAAAAGAATAGAAAATTTTGCATTTTCGAAAGAACCAAGCTGGTATATAAGGAAAGGTAAAGAAAAAATTGTACCAAAACTTGGATGGTCAGAACCAAGTTTCGTCGAATGGTATAAAAGTGATAAAAAACATCCTTGGTACAATGATAAGTATAAAAATGAAATGATTATACCATTCAGGGAATCAATCAGGGTTAGATCCGATTCTGAATACTTATATAAATTAATTAGTGAAACCTTCGAATTGGTTTTTGGCACAGCATCAATTTGCCAAATAATCTTTGATGGAAAAAATTTAAAGCATGCAGATTTCTATACTGATGTTGATAATTTGGGACAGGCAATTTTTGAAATTTTTTCGACTATAAAAGATATGGCTATAAAAAACTTCTGTAACAAAATAGAAGTAGGATTTAATACCGAAGGAGACTTTAAATTTTTTTTTATCACACATATAGACTCTTTATCGACAAAAAGGTCTGATGATAAAGGCTTTTTGGGAGGTAATTTAAGAACTATTAGAAGTAAGCTTTATGGACTTTGTAATTATGAAATTAATGCAAAATTTCCAGATGGATATTTTAGAAAAATTATCTTATCTGATAACGATAACGATAAAGATGAAGTTTTATCAAGCCGTGGTAATTGGATGGGAAAAAGCTATCCTATTGAAGAAAATGATGTTAATGGATTCACACACATTTTAAAATTCTACTAATAATGATTTTAATACTTGACGATACAGAATATCTCAGAAAGAGGTTTGATATAGAGTTTCTTTTTGATGATAAATACAAACAAGTTTGTCAATTAATTGACAAGAAGCCATATAGTAGAGAGATAATGCAATTAGCTCAGAACCTAACTAACTTTATAATGGTTTGTCATCATAGAAGTATAAAAATTCTGAAAGAGGAAGGAAATAATTCAAGTGATGAAGATATTTCGAAAATGAAAGAGAATTTTATTCGTAAAATTGATGCAACAAAAATAGCACGAATAGAGTTTGGCAGGGATATGCATACAAACTTTTCAGCTAAAACTATTGATAAGAATCTGTTTTATGCTAATCTTAAATACTTTATCGATTTCTATATTTTAAATAATATGCTTGAATTGAAAATTTTGTATTATGGTGAAAATTATAAGGAAATAGAAAAGATGACTTTAATTGATAAAGTAATTGATGAAATTAGAAGTTTAGATATTTCAAAGTTTAAAGACAATAGATTGATTCTTGATGGTTTAAAGTCTCTTTTCCCAAGCACGAACCCATTTGATATAATTGAAAATTGGCGCAAGAAGGAATTTAGTAAAAAAGAAATTATTCACATTTTTAATGAAAACCTATAACCATGAACAAAACGTATATTATTTCAGATTATACTACAAAATTAAAGGGATTGATTAGTGATTTAAGAATTCCTGAAACAAATATTATTTCTAGAGAGGATTTCACTGATGAACGAGAATGTCATGATTGGACCGCAAAAGTATTAAAGAATAATGATATAGAAAAAATAATAATTCCGATTTCTATACCAACAGATGCACCGGTGATAAATAGTGACGGGTTACTTATTGCGCTGCATATCCGGTTAAACTTTGAACTTGATATCTCAAAAAGATTAATTCCAATAATATTCTTATCAAATTTCCCCGTTTCGAAAATAATTGAAATAAACAGTTTTGACGCAGACAATAATCCCCAAAACTTAATATTTACAAAGGGAATTTATTTTTCTTCATTTGATAAAAATGATATTAAAACAACAATAGAAGGGACAAAACATTGTAGGCAGGAAGAATATCAAAAAAGCATTTTGAATAAATTAAACATCTTTCGAAAAGAAACCATAGGGGGACATGATATTGCGAATGCATGGGGATGTTTTAAACTAGCTCAGGTAGTTGGTGTTAGTGATAAAGTATTTGAACTTGACTCCATATCAAAACATTTAAAGCAGCTTTACGCGAAATATTTAATCTGTAACAATGAATCCTTTAAAACAGAAAAAAGAATAGACCTTAAGCCCATAAAATGTGGTAGAAAGAAAATCCTTTTTATCGATGATAAATCGGATGAAGGTTGGAGCGATTTAATGAAAAATATTTTTAAAGGAGCAGGAGATAACTTTGTTTTTGTTGATAGTGCAAAATATAAAACTTCTGATGAGCCGAAATTATTTAAAGATTTTGAAGGATTTCTGAATGAATGCCGCTCTTATATTGGCAAAGTCTTAGATTTAATAATTATTGACCTGAGATTGAATCCGGAAAAAGAAGATATTGACAATGAAATGATTCCCCCAACCGAATTTTCTGGTTATAAATTGATAGATGAATTTTTAAATGAAAATGAAGGATATCAGATAATCGTTTCAACAGCATCGAATAAAATTTGGAATATAAATGCTGCTCTGCAAAGAGGTGCATCATCATATTATGTAAAGGAATCACCTGAATTTAATTACTCTATTAGCGAAACAAACAAGCATTATGAGAATTTCAAAACTGATGTAAAGAAATGCTTTGAAAGAAGTTATTTGTTTGAAATATATAAGGAAAACCAAAAACTATTCTCAATACTTAATAAGCATAGCAATCCTTCATTTGCTAATGAAATAAAAAATCAATTATCAATTGCCTATTCCCTATTAAAAGAAGCGAAGAATGATATACAATTCGCTTATGCGTATATTTCATTATACTTGATTATTGAGATTATTAATAATGAGTATTATACAAAAACGAATGATGATAAATGGGAAATTTTGGATGTTGGTAATTTATTAAATTGGGAGCACGATAAAAATACAAGTACTTATTCTGAAACTGGTGTTGAATTTATTGGAAATAAGCCACCTGAATGGAAAAAATTTGCCGGTTTATATTATCAGAAATGGAAAATGAATGACCATAATTTCATACGACAACTTTATTTTCTAATAACGAAACGAAATGGATTTGTGCATGGTGATAAAGCACTCTTAAATAAACGTGATGATAGCGGAAACTATTTAAATCACGATATATACAGTAATAAAGGCTATGAAAATCTATTCAACCATATAAAACAGATAATTAGATATTTGTAATGCACCACCACTGCACACATACAATACAATTTTGCATAAAACGATGAAGTTATGAGCATATTTGACCATTTTAAGCATATCACTCTAAGCAACGACCAATCCAATGCTCTGGAAATGATACAAAATTTCCTTTCGGGCGATTTACAGGTTTTTATTCTTAAAGGATATGCCGGAAGTGGAAAAACTACCTTGCTTAAAGGAATAGTAGACTATTTAAAAGCCACAGAAATAAACTATCAATTAATGGCTCCTACCGGAAGAGCAGCAAAAGTTATTAGTCAAAAAACGGGATTTGAGGCAACAACAATTCATAAAGGAATATATAGTTTTGATGAATTAAAAGAGTCTGAAATTTACGAAAATGAAGAGTCCGAAGTAAGCTTTAAGTATTTTTATTCTATTCGCAAAAATTCTTTTATAAATAACCCAATTCTTATTATTGATGAAGCTTCGATGGTTTCAGACATTGAAAGCCAGGCTGAATTTTTTGGTTTTGGTAGTGGCTTCTTGTTAAAAGATTTACTAGAATATGCAAAAATAAATTTGCCCGATTCAAACTCAAAATTGCTTTTTATCGGAGATCCTGCGCAGCTGCCTCCTATTGGGATGAACTTTTCTCCTGCGTTAGATTCAAAATATTTAACTGAAAAGTACAATTTAAAAACTATAGAAACAGAAATTAGAGAAGTAAAACGACAAACTACTGATAGTGGAATACTAAAATCCGCTACAAAAATTCGTCAAAGTTTAAGTGCCGGATTTTTTAATCACTTTAACCTATCGGATTACAGCCAAGACATTAATAATATAAACTTTGAGCAATTTCTTGATAGTTATATTTCGAAAAATGAGCAAAAAATTGTTATCACATATAAAAACGAAACAGCCAATGACTTAAACCAATTAATCAGAAAAAGGAAATATGGTGCAGTTGTGATTGTTCAAAAAGGCGATATAATGCTCATAAACGCAAATAATTACCAACTAGGCGTATTTAATGGAGAATTTGGTGTTATTTCAAATGTGGATGAAAATACTGTCCAAAGGGAAGTAAGGTATTACAAAAAAAACAAAGACTTAGTCAAAATAGAGCTTATTTGGCGAAATGTTGAGCTTTTCATCCCTGATGAAAACGGAAACACAAAAACTATCAAAGCCTATATGCTTGAAAACTTGCTGAATGAAAGTGAAAATAAATTATACGACCTTCATTTAGCACTTTTCATTGATTTTAAAAATCGCTTTCCAAGAAAAAACAGTCATGAATATAAAAATGAACTAAAAAAAGACCCATTTTTAAATTGCTTGTCTTTAAAATATGGTTACGCTGTTACCTGCCACAAAGCCCAAGGTGGTGAATGGGATACCAGTTATATTTTTTGGGATAAAGGAACCGACACAAACTTTGATTTCTATCATTCGGCTCATAGTAATGCAAGAAAAACAAATGCTGAATTTTATCGTTGGGCTTACACGGCAATTACCAGAGCAACAAATAAAATATATTGCATTAACCCACCCAAGTTTACTTCCTTTTCAACGATTTCTTTTATTGATATTGAGCTACAAGATTCTATAAAGCAAATTTCTGGTAAGGATTTAAGTATTAAAGAAATAACGCTAGATGAACAAAATCTGCAACTCCTAAAAACGTATGGTTTAGAAAATATGCCAATTGTTCTGCAAAATCATTTCTTACAAATGTATTTTATTACTAAAGACAACGGCATAGAAACTATCAAATGGGAAAAAATAAATCATGAAATAAGATATTATTTTAAGAAGGATAATGAAAAAGTAGCACTTAAATTTTGGATAAATGCAAATTTGCAATTCAACGCGAATTTTCAACAAATAGCAAAAGAGACAAATTCACTTTCATTATTTAATCACATTACCGGATTGAACAAAGAAGCTCATACGTTGATTATTAAAAGAAATGACCACAAAATAGACATCCCAGAAATAGAACTTGATGAAAAAATGAATGAAAATGCACCTTATTTAGGCTCATTATTTGACTCAATGAAATTGCAGTTAGTAAATACAGGAATTAGTGTATTTACCATTGAGCATTTCAATTTCAAAGAACGATATACATTTATTAGAGATAATGAAAAGGCTGTAATAGATTTTACATATAATAATGCAGGATTTTTTGGATACACTACTCCGGTAGGAAAGTTATGCAATAGTCAGAACCTTCTAAGTGATATAAAACAATTTATTTCTAAACTAAAAGAATAAAAGATGTCGTTTAAAGAAGTACAGAGGTTAAGAAAATCAGGCAAACTTGAAGATGCCCTAGCAATAGCAAATGAAGATTTGGAAAAAGACCAATTAAATATCTGGAACAAGAGGTCTATTGCTTGGGTATATTATGAGTTTCTTAAATTACATAGTAATATTGAAAATATAGATAAGTCTATTGATTTTCTGACGAAATTAAAAGCTTTAGAGCTTCCTGAAGATGAAAGCATGATTTTTGATTCTTTCGCTTTTCAAATAGGTAAACTCATTTTCAATCTTGGACATGAAAAACATATTGATTTTATAAAACTCAATTCAATTTTTGAAACGATTAAAAATTTTCATTTTTCAAAACCGTCCGAAGGATATTCTTTTTTGCATAAAGCATTTCATAAAGGTCATAAGGGTTGGTCAAGATACTTAGAATTTGCCGATTGGTGGAACTTTGATAACTTCCGAACAGAAGATTACTTGCCTGAAATTTATAACGATCAAAAATTAATGTCTCTTGTAGAACAAGGGTACATAGCCTATTCGAAGAAACTATTCGAAGGTACCATCGTACAATCAAATGAAACTTATCATAATCACCAACAGAAAGAAGTTAAGATTCATAGAGAAGAATTACCTCTGGCTGCATCCAGTGAGTGCGAAATTAGCCTTGCAAAAACTATAGACAAAGAAAAAGTTCAATCATTCTTACCAAAATTAGACCTAATTATAGAAAAACATCCGGAATACCAATATCCGCAATATTACAAAGCAAAATTGCTTTTAGCACTTGGTGGGAATGACGATATATTAGCAAATTTCATCCCTTTTGCCTTAAAAAATCGAAACAAATTTTGGGTTTGGGAAGTTTTGGCAGATATTTACCCAAATAAAAATGAAAATAAGCTGTCATGTTTATGCAAAGCGCTAAGCTTAAAAAACCCCGATGAGTTCACCATCAAAACCCGTCAAAAACTCGCGGAATTACTCATCAGCTTAAACAAATTTAAGGAGGCTAAAACCGAAATACAGAAAATAATAAGCATTCGAAAAGAAAATAATTGGGGAATACCTGAAAAAATAAATGAATGGACAAAGCAAAAATGGTATTTAAAAATTCAATCAAATAAAGACAATAAAGCGTTTTACTCTCTGCATTTAAGAAATGCAGAAGATATTCTTTATACTTATATCCCTGAAGAAACTGTTGCGATTGAATTCGTCAACGAAGACAAAGCAATGCTATCTTTTATACAGAGTAGAACTAAACATGGCTTTTTTAAATATGCAGGCTTAATTGATAATCCTAAAATCGGAGATTTATTAAAAGTACGATTCGCCAACAACAATAATAAAGATGATTATTATAAAATTCTATCAGCAAAACTAGCATCAAAGGATGATTCTTGCGAAGCAATAAAAGAATTTAATGGCATATTAAAAATAAAAAGCACCGCTAGTTTCGGTTTCGTTGAAGATATTTTTATCCATCCAACGCTAATCGTTAAACATGAGTTAGATGCAAATACCTTAATCAGCGGTAAAGCTATTCTTTCTTATAATAAAAAACAAAATCAATGGGGCTGGAAAGCTTTTGAAATATTGTCTGATTCTAATTAATTGGTAATTAGTGGCAACTAAGTGATTAATTATATTCAAATTATAATACTTGCACATTAAAGCAAAATTGATTATTTTTAGTGAAATAATTAAGAAAATCTGTTATATTGTTGTTTAAATTATCTTCTTTAAACCATATTCCGATGAAGAACAAATTGCCTAGTTTACTGCTGCTTATATTTGTGGTGATTAGCTACATGCATTGTGGGCCTGATGTATTTTTCACCCATCCACAGCCGGAACATCGAAGAAATATGGCCACAATTCCCGATCAATTTTTGGGAAAGTTTCGCAGCACTGAAGACAGTTCTATATTTCAGATTCAAAATAATACCATTATCCGTGTATGGTCTGAGTTGGCGAAGGTTTCGCGCGAAGAGATTAGCAAAGAACTTGATACTCAGATAACCGAGAGCTTCATTTTGTATACCGATTCCAACATGGTTTTCGATATACAGGTTATTGGCGATTCTGCCTTGGTAACCGCCACCCAAACAGATACCATTTTTATGCTGCAAAACGAAAACTTATTACGAAAATTTAATGGTTATTTCTTTCTAAATCAATATATTGAAAAAAATAAATGGAGAGTAATGCTTATGCGTCTAAACAATGATACACTAGAATTTTGCCATGCTGTACAATCGTCGGTAATAGATTCTATTCGTAATTTTGTAGAGGTAGAAGAAACCCAAGACACAATTTCGGGCAAAATTGAATATTATACCCTGCACGCCGACAACAAACAATTAAAAGCCATCATGAAAAAATACCTGATGCCGGAAAAATATATCAAACTAAATGAATAATATCATTAGTCCGGAAACAAAATTCTGTACATGCCAAGTAATACCTTAAACCACTATTAATAAGTACAATAGCTTAAACATAGCGAAGGCAATTTAGTCTTCGCTATCGATAGTTCGATTTACCAATTTTTTAATCCGCACCTGATTACCTTTTCCGAA
The DNA here is from genome assembly GCA_020720625.1 of Acetofilamentum sp. Lineage (GTDB taxonomy): Bacteria > Bacteroidota > Bacteroidia > Bacteroidales > DYOH01 > DYOH01. The sequence continues at coordinate 18,030 of DYOH01000032.1, forward strand.
ATACTCAATCTCGTCGAATAAGAATTTACAGATAAAAATACCGCGACCGTTCAGATCGAAAAGGCGTTCCTGTTCGATATCCATTTGCAAAGATTTCCAGTCGAAACCGACCCCTTCGTCTTCGATAATCCAGGTACACATATTTCTGGTCATTTCAAACTGCACCCTCACTTTTCGAGCAGCCATTTTCGAATTTGCCAGCCTATCTTCGTAAAGTTGTTCAAGTTTTCCGGCTTTTAAAGCTTCCGATTTCTCCTGAAAACTAATTTCGAGATTGCCGTGTTCAATAGCGTTTGTAAGTAACTCCACCAAACCTAGTTCAATGCTAATTTTATCGTCGCTGGAAAACAAATTTCCGGTTTCGTTAATCAGATAGTCAACTACTTTGGGCACCATTTCGGTATGTGTAGGAAACTCAATAATAAACTCACGGTGGAGCAAATTACCCGGCACCCTGGCCACAATAGCCCTTCGATTTTTAATGATGGCATCGTATTTCTGAAGCAATTCTATAAGATCGCTTTGGCGCACAGGTTTTTTAATATAATTATTGGCACCTAAATGAAAAGCCTTTACTGCATAATCTTCAGTACTAAAGGCTGTTATCATAATAAAGATGGAATTTGATTTTTTGCCCCTTACGGCTTCCAAAAGCTCAAGTCCATCCATGATGGGCATTTGAATATCACATAAAACTAAATCCGGTTTAAATTCCGAGAAAAACTCGAGTCCTTCCCGTCCATTTTCTGCAGCTCTATATTCATGTCCTTCTATTTCGATGGCATTTTTCAAATATTCTCTCGAAGCTAAATCATCTTCAACTATGAGTATTTTCATTTAATTATTTATTACGATGCTTAAATACAAAGATACTAAATTTGTTTGGCTAAATTATAAAAAAAATCTTAATAAATTTTTACTGTTTCGCCTGCTATATTATTAAGTCGGTCAAAAACCACCATTTTCAGGCTTTGAGCGCTTAATAAGTCATTTTTATTTAATTTTACACTGATAATACCGTTTTTTTTATCCAAATAGGCAATTTTCCACTCATCGTCGAGATAAGCCGCATACTCTTTTATGTAAGTCTTTCTGTCTTTGGCTCTAAACCTAAACTCAATGTCGTTTAAACCTTCGATTTTGCCTACATAGCTCAATTCAGGGGCTTCGTTATCAATTTCTACATAAAACACGCCAAATTCAGCGCTTTGAGCTTCAAGAAAATTGTCGTAAATATTTCCAAAAATGGCGGTTTTCTTACCATCCGGTTGCAGCAACTGCACAAAAGCTTTTTTTTGCCACTCCTGCGGCATATTCTTTAGCAAGAAACGCATCAAAACAGGCATTTTAAGCGGAATAGTTCTTTTTCCTATACTAAAAGTTTCCGACCATGCACTGTATGACTGCGATAATTTTTCGAAAACTATTTGCTCATCAAAAAAAAGCGAATAGGATGGTAATTCTGCATAAAAATCGCCCGAATGGTAGCGCAAAGGCCTTTGAAACGAAAAAAAATCTCCAGTGGAAAAGGTTTTTTTAATGGCTCTGAATTTAAACTCAAGCACTGTTTTATTACCGGAAAAATCTTCGAGAAATATTTCCACCAAATGCAAGTTATCATCAGCTATACTTATAAGCCCCCTGTTTTGTTGATATTGATAAACAAATAAATCGTTATTGGGCGATTGATAAAAGGAATAGAACTTTTGATGATGATTTACAAACATTTCGTAATCCAAAAAAGCATTAATCCCTCTGGAGTTGAGAAAAGAAACACTATCGAAAGCAATTTCTGAATGCAATTTTTTATCAACAAAAAGTTTTAAACGATAAATTCCAAAAACATTCGGACTATTTGCCATTCTGTCGAGAGCAGCAACTGCAATACTAAAATGCTTATTTACAATAACAACATCTGTTTTTGGCTGATAAGTGCCATTTTTTGTTAGATAAAGCGGAACAAAGCTTTTTTGTTGAGGCGCATTATTACTTGCCTCTTCAGAAAATTCGTAAATAATCAACTGACTGGCCGTTGGTGCAATATTATCCAAAATTTGCGGATAAAATTGGAGTGCATTTAATGGATGCTCAGTTTGTGTATTCCTGATTTCGAAATGCAGATGCGGGCCATCACTTCGTCCGCTGTTGCCACTAAATCCAATAATCTCACCCTTTTCAATTTCAAAAAAGCCAGGCATCAAATACAATTCCGGTTCATTTTGTTTTAAAGCCAATTGCTTTTGTCTAATAAACTGCTCAATTTTGGGACTAAATTTTTCCAAATGAGCGTATACAGAGGTATGTCTGGTTGGATGATTAATATACACCACCTTGCCATATCCATCAGACGAAATTTTAATTCTAGCTACGAAACCGCTCTCAATCGAACGCAATGCATAGCCGGTTTTGCCGAAGGTTTTAAAATCCAAACCGGCGTGAAAATGATTTTTTCGCAATTCGCCGAAATTACTCGACAAAACAAAGCGAATATCCACCGGAAGCAAATACTCATAATCATTAGCCTTAGTATGACTTTGTAAAATTAATATAAGAAACAACAAGGATAGTAAAATTTTCATAACAAATTAATGTTGCGCAAAAATGGGAATTTAAATAAGATTAAGAAAATAAATACGGAAATTGAAGCGAAAAAAAACGTAAAAATGTTGAATTTTGTTAAGAAGTTTAAAATTGTATACCCAAAACTCCACAAAACAAAATAAATTAATACCTTTGAATCTTATTTTTATTTAATCTAAATGAATATACAAAAATACCATAAGCATTGTTGTTGGCAAATTAAGAGGGATTTGAAGTAACAGAGATAATTTCAAAAAAATTAGTTTAAAGCCCTTACAACCTGTATTGGGCTGTTTTTTTTTACACATAAAGCACAAGAAAGATACCTTTCGATAGAAAATTTCATAGGATAAATATCGGCAAAAAAACAATCAAGCAATCAAAGTTGAAAACCGATACATAAAAAAAATTCAGAATAAAAAGCGCAACTATAAATAATTAATTAAAAACCAAGAACATAATAGCCATCAATTAAAATATCCTAATAAATAAAGAAATTTTAGAAAAAAAGTTTAACTTTGCTAGCTAAAATAAAGAAATAATTGCTAACTTAGCAAAAGTAAACCAATAAAACTGAATGGAGAGTAGTGAGCGTATAATTAAGGAATTAGCATCAAAAATTAATGAATTAAAATCACTATATATAACAGAAAAGGTTAAAGTAGATTTTTTAACGAAAGAATTAACTGAAACTAAAAATGAGTTGTTGAAAACAAATTTGGCTAATGAAAAGCTGGAAAATGATTATAAAACACTCAAACTGGCAAAAAGTTTTGCACCCGAAAGCGAAGATAAGCATCAGGCAAAACTAAAAATTAATCAAATTGTGCGGGAAATTGATAAGTGCATAGCACTTTTAAATAAATAGTTAAGGTTATTTTTTTCATGGAAGACAATAAATTATCCATAAAATTGCAAATTGCAGAACGAACGTATCCATTATCGGTTGAAAGAACCGACGAGGAAAAGTATCGTAGGGCAGCAAAATCTATCAACGAAATGCTAAGTACCTACAAAAAACGCTTCCCAACGCAAGATATACAAGATTTGCTAGGAATGGTTAGTTTGCATTTGGCCACCAAAAATCTGGAAAGAGAATTTGATGCCAATTTTACGGAAGTGCTTCAGGATTTGAAAGAAATGACAAACGAATTGGAAAGTTTTATAATTGAAAACAACGGTCTTTAAAATATAGAGCAAGAAAGATTTTGCCCGCATTATTTCTATTTATTACTTGGAAACTCAACACTTTAAAAATTGAAGTCAAGCTCAAGTTACGTAGAACAGGCCTCATTCCGCTAGTCGGAATCATAATTTATTATGACAGTGGACGTTCGAAATTATTTGGCAGCTTCATAAATTACAATCTGGGGTTTTCTTCAGAGTCTGATAGATTTAATGCGGGCTTTTTTATGAATTTTTTAAACATAATGTCATGATTGAATGTATCGCAATAGGAATTGTAGCATTCGCAGGAGGTTTTTTTCTGATGTTCTTACTCAGAAATAGCAGATTAGCGAAAAAAGCACAAAAAATTGTGGCCGAAGCAGAGGCTGAAGCCGAAATGATAAGAAAAGAGAAGATTTTGCAGGCAAAAGATAAATTTATTCAGCTTAAAGCAGAGCACGAAAAATTTATCAGCGAAAAAAACAACAAAATATTTGCTGCCGAAACCAAACTAAAACAGAGAGAAACTGGTCTTATTCAACGTAAAGACGAATTACAACGCAAAATCAAAGAAACGGAAGTGGCCAAAAAAGAAACCGACCTAATCCGTACCAATTTAAGCGAACAATTAGAATTAATTGAACGCAAAAACGAAGAACTTGAGAAAATGCACCGTCAGCAGGTAGACCAACTTGAAAAAATGGCGGGATTATCGGCCGAGGAAGCCAAACTTCATCTTATTGAATCCATGAAAGAGGAAGCCAAGGCTGATGCTATGTCTTTTATCAATGAAATTACTGAAGAAGCTAAACTTACGGCCAACAAAGAAGCTAAACGTATTGTTATTCAAACTATTCAGCGCGTAGGAACAGAAGTGGCCGTGGAAAACAGCGTTACAGTGTTCCATATCGACAGCGACGAAATTAAAGGTAGAATTATTGGCCGTGAGGGAAGAAACATTCGCGCACTCGAAGCTGCAACCGGTGTTGAAATTATCGTTGACGATACCCCGGAAGCTATTGTTTTATCTGCATTTGATCCTGTTCGTAGGGAAATTGCACGCTTAGCTCTCCATCAATTGGTTACCGACGGACGAATTCATCCGGCACGTATTGAGGAAGTGGTTACTAAAACACGTAAGCAAATCGAAGAAGAAATTATGGAAATCGGTAAACGTACAGTTATCGATCTCGGAATACATGGTATGCACTCCGAATTGATTCGTTTGGTGGGCAAAATGAAATACCGCTCATCTTATGGACAAAACTTGCTGCAACACTCACGCGAGGTGGCCAATTTGTGCTCTATAATGGCGGTTGAACTAGGCTTAAATGCAAAACTGGCCAAAAGAGCAGGACTATTACACGATATTGGTAAAGTTCCCGATGATCAGCCCGAATTGCCACACGCAATACTAGGTATGAAATTGGCCGAAAAATACAAGGAAAAACCCGAAATTTGTAATGCCATTGGCTCGCACCATGATGAAACTGAAATGACAACCCTTCTTGCTCCTATTGTGCAGGTTTGTGATGCTATTTCGGGCGCTCGTCCGGGTGCAAGACGCGAAGTGGCTGAGTCGTATATCAAACGATTACAAGATTTAGAAGCTTTGGCGCTATCTTATCCTGGAGTTTTACGTACTTACGCCATTCAGGCAGGTCGCGAACTTAGGGTTATTGTTGGAAGCGACAAGGTAGACGATACTTCGGCTGAAAAAATGTCGTATGAGATTGCCAAAAAAATTCAGGATGAGATGACTTATCCCGGACAGATAAAAATTACGGTAATCAGAGAAACTCGCGCTATTAGTTACGCTAAATAAGATTCGATAAATCAAAACGAAAACGCAGGGAACCCGACAAATTTATGTCGGGTTTTTTTGTGGCCAATTTATTGATTATTTAGCTGCATAATCCATTCGCTTTTAGCAGCTAAAACCAATCAATAAATGATAAAATATGCCGCTCCCCCAAAAAATCAACATTGGAATACTAACCTTATAACTTACATGAAATAATCATTATAAAATATTTTGCTTAATGCAAAACACTTAATCCGGAGAATATTTTTTTGCCCCCCCCAACCCCACTCTACCGTCATTTGCATTTCTTGAGCATAATTAACAAATTTCCTAAAAAATTTAATCCAAAATAAAAAGACTATAGAGTCTTTTTATTACATTTGTAGCATGAAAATTGGCAATTTAAAATACATTGCAGCACTTGCGCTTTTCTTATTATCTACAGTAGGAGTTTGGGTAAACAAGCATTACTCAAAAGGCAAGGTATTCGATGTATCTTTCTTTGTTGCCGCCGAATCTTGTTGCAGCACGCATTGCCATTGCTGCAAGGAAGAAACAATCGTTTTTCAGTTGTCTACCGAAAAAATAAGTTCATCTGCCACACAGCTCATTAAACTAATTAGCGTAGAACTGGTTTTGCCATTCGTTTTGAGCACTGAAAACGATAATTCCATTTTGATTTTCAAAAAAGAAACAAAACCGCCGTTTTTGTTCATTTCGGACACTTCTCCGGGAGTACTTCAGGTTTTTCGTTGTTGATTTTTTCACAAAACAACGCATAAGGCTTTTTCATAAAGAGCCATGTTTTTTTGTATTTTTTTTTTGTGTGTCAATAATACTCATTGGCACAAAAGATTTAGAACAACGCTAAATAAAATTATTAATGAACAAGTTAATTGCCTTTTTTATTCAAAATAAAGCAGCAGCATACCTGTTGGCAGCCGCTATAATTGTTGGTGGAATTGCCGTAGCTCCATTTAACTGGTATTCGACTAAAGCATGGCGTAGTCCGGTAGCCATGGATGCCATTCCAGACTTAGGCGAAAATCAGCAGATTGTAACAGCCGAATGGGCCGGTCAATCGCCCCAGGATATCGAAGATCAGATAAGCTTTCCGCTAAGTTCAGCCTTACTCGGATTACCCGGAGTAAAGACCATTCGTTCATCGTCGATTATCGGATTATCGAGTATCTACATCATTTTCGATGATGATTATGATTTCTATTGGACAAGAAGCAGAGTGCTCGAAAAGCTAAGTGCTTTGCCCAAAGGATTACTACCGGAAAATGTAACTCCAAGTTTAGGTCCTGAAGCCACTGCACTCGGCCAAATATTTTGGTACACACTCGAAGGCCGCACAAATGAAGGAAAACCTGCCGGAGGATGGGAACCTCAGGAAATAAGAAAAGTGCAGGATTTTTTTCTATCTTATGCACTACAATCCGTAAAAGGTGTGGCGGAGGTTGGTTCTATTGGTGGAAATATTTCCGAATATCAGATAAACTTAAATCCCCACGAAATGCGACAATACGGGGTAAGTCTGAATGATGTAATGCTGGCAGTTAAAAACGCAAACATCAATACCGGAGCAAGAACCATGGAAATAAACCGGGTAGAATATCTCATTCGCGGTGTAGGAAATATCAATGGCGTCTCTGATTTAGAAATTGTACCAATAAAATTAATCGAAAGTAAAGCTGTTTATTTAAAAGATATTGCCACCATAGCATTGGGGCCTGCCTTTCGCAGGGGCGGACTCGACAAAGATGGAGCCGAAGCTGTGGGAGGCGTTGTAGTAACACAATACGGAGAAAACCCTCTGGAAGTGATAAATAGAGTAAAAGCAAAAATCTCTGAAATTCAGCAAAGTCTGCCCGAAAAAACACTTCAGGATGGCAGTATCTCAAAGCTTACCATTGTTCCGTTCTACGACCGAAGTGAACTTATTTATGAAACATTAGGAACCTTAGAAACTGCGCTTTACGAAGAACTCCTGATTTCCATCATTGTAATTTTACTGGTACTATTCAGCATTAAAACTTCACTGATAATAAGTGCCTTACTCCCAATTGGCATGCTTTTTACCTTTATTGCAATGAAATTTTTTGGGATTGATGCAAATATTGTGGCACTCTCCGGAATTGCTATTGCCATTGGCGTAATGTCGGATGTGGGCATTATTTTTACAGAAAACTTTCTCCGGCACAAAAAAATTGCCGAAGAAGAAAAAAATAGCAACAAAAAACTTTCTGTCATTATATACGAATCCATTTCGGAAGTGGCACCCGCTATCGTAACCGGCCTATTAACAACCATTATCAGTTTTTTGCCGGTTTTTGGTCTCGAAGCCGCCGAAGGAAAACTATTCAGGCCGCTCGCCTTTACTAAAACTTTTGCCATTGGGGCCTCTCTAATCATTGGATTATTTATCATTCCGGCATTTATTTACTTGGTTTACGCTTTTAAAATAAGAAAAAAAATTTACCATTGGATACTTTCCTCGCTACTTGCCGCATTAGCAGTTTATTTTTTATTCCATCAACAATGGCTGGCTTTATGGCTAATTTTCTATATAGTAACCCAAGTACTAAACGAACTAAATGTTGGCTGGACCCTAAAATGGAAAAATCAGATTCAACTTGGTATCCTAGTTACACTTGTACTCTATTTATTCAGCCGCTCGTGGCTTCCGCTCGGTCCCGAAAATAGCGTATTAATGAACTTTATCTTTAGTACCACAATTGTATTCATGCTGCTTGGCAGCCTAGTGTTGGTGGTGAATTACTATGTGCCGGTTTTGATGCTTTTGCTCGAAAACAGAGCCAAATTCTTTGCAATTATTGCGTTTCTGCTTCTTTTTTCCATGATAGCCTGGTTGGGTATAAATAAAACCTTATACTTTATTCCACAAACAGCAAAAAAACTAGATTTCGACATAAAATCGACGAAATTCTGGAAAAATCTTGAAACCAATTTTCCGGGCTTGGGTCGCGAATTTATGCCCACGCTTCAAGAGGGTTCTTTTCTTTTAATGCCAAGCACTATGCCACATTCGGGCGTTGAAGAAAACATAGAAACCATAGCCCTGCTCGACAAAATGATAAGCTCCATTCCCGAAGTAAAACAAGTAGTAGGAAAATGGGGCCGCGTAAATTCGGCGCTCGACCCTGCACCCATATCCATGTACGAAAACGTAATAAACTACAAGGCAGAATATGCACTCGATATAAATGGCAGAAAATTACGCTTTAAAACAGATAAATATAGCCATTATGCGCTGAAAAATGGTAAATTCCTATCGGCAGAAGAAATAAGAACAAGGAAGATTCCGATATTGGAACTAATAGAAAACCCAAAAGGGAATTATTTAAGACAATGGAGAGCCCACATTCAAAACGAAAACGATTTGTGGCGCGAAATTGTTGCTGCAGCGCAAATTCCGGGACTTACCTCAGCGCCAAAACTGCAACCCATAGAAACGCGTTTGGTAATGCTCCAAACAGGAATGCGATCACAATTGGGCATCAAGGTTTATGGCAATAATCTGAATGATATAGAAAATTTTTCTTTGAAACTGGAAAAAATACTAAAAAATACACCCTCCATTGAAGCGGCCAGTGTTTTTGCCGATAGAAGTGTGGCCAAACCCTATCTGGAAATTATTCCCAACAGAAAAGAGCTTGCCAGATTTGGCATCAGTGTAGCCGATTTTCAAACACTAACATCGGCAGCCATTGGCGGAAAAACACTTTCCACAAGCATAGAAGGCCGCGAAAGATATGCCATTCGGGTTCGCTATGCATTTGATTTCCGAAATAATATCAAAAAATGGAACAAAATTCTGATTCCGAGCCCTTCCGGGACACAAATTCCATTGGAACAGCTGGCTAAAGTGCAATACAAACAAGGTCCGCAAATGATAAAAAGCGAAAATGGGTTCCTTGTTTCTTATGTATTATTCGATAAAAAAACCGAAGCTTCGCCGGCAGAAGCAGTAGAAAATGCCCAAAAATTCATCAATAATGCCATCGAAAACAATAAGTTAGAGATTCCTGCCGGCTTGCATTATCAATTTGCAGGGGAATACGAAAACCAAAAACGCGCCAACGAGCGCCTTAGTGTACTTATTCCCTTAACCATACTCATTGTATTTATCATCGTTTACACATTGTTCAAATCTTTTACCGTTAGCATCATTGCCTTTGGTGGCATTTTTCTTGCTACGGCAGGCGGTTTTATAATGCTTTGGCTTTACAGCACCAATTGGTTTCTAAACTTTTCGATACTGGATATTCCGTTGCGCGAGCTATTCCAAATTAGAGAAACCAATATAAGTGTAGCAGTTTGGGTTGGATTTATTGCCCTTTTTGGTATAGCTACCGACGATGGAGTGCTTGTTGCATCATATCTCGAACAAGTTTTTAAAGGCAAAAATGTTGAAAACTACGATGAAATCAAAAATTTGGTACGTCAAGCCGGAAACAGACGTGTTCGTCCGGCCATTATGACAACAGCCATTACCCTAATTGCACTGGTTCCGGTGCTTGGCTCAGAAGGCAAAGGAAGCGAAATTATGATTCCCATGGCCATTCCTTTCTTTGGTGGTATGCTGCTACAAGTAATTACAATTTTTACAGTTCCGCTACTTTACGCAAGCTGGAAAGAATATCAATTAAAAAAATCGAAAAAATTGCCAAAATGAGAAAAATAATCATTCTACTACTTATCATTCAAAGCTATAAAGGTATTTCGCAAGATTATCAAACCTATATAACCCCATTTTTACAAAGCGCTTTGGAAAAAAATCCGGCAATTAGCGCAGCAGCCCTTGAGCTAAAAGCATCCGAAAACTATCAGGCACAAGCTTCGGTATTTCCCGATCCGGCTTTCGTACTGTCATGGTTTGGAAATATTATGCCTAAGCAAGCTCTTCAGCAAACAGCCAGAATTAGCTATATGCAAGCCATTCCGTGGTTCAACCAGGTTAAAACACAAAAAAATTTGGCCAGTGTAAACACCGAAAAAGCAGAGCTAAACTATTTATATACAGTACAAAATGTTTTTTTAGAGCTATACAAAAGTTTTTTTGATTTATACTATCGCAAAAAGCAAATAGAATGGCTACAAATAAATTACAAACTGATGCAACAGCGTAAAGATTGGGTAAATGCCTCATACATCACCGGAAAAACTAGCTTGGTATCGGCATTATTGCTCGATATTTTGTTGCTCGATTTGCACGCCTCGATTGAGAATAAACAAGCAGAAATTCTCACTATTGAATCAAATTTTATTAAACTTATCGGAGATGACAGCATCAAGCTTGAATTGCCAGCAATACTCCTGTTTCCGGAATTAGACAAAGAGCATGATTCTTTGATTAATAGCATATTAGAATATAACTTAAGATTAAAAATCAGCAAAACACAAATTCAACTAGCAGAATATTTAAGCATTTTAGAGCAGAAAAAATATGCTCCATCGCTTTCGTTAGGAATTGAATACAACCTGAGCAGCACAGCTGAACATTTTTCTTTGCCAATGCCCATGATTTCGGTAAAACTACCTTTAAGGCGAAAAATCTATGCACAAACCATAGCGGCAAAAAACCATGAATTTGAAGCTAGCATTTATCAATTCGAAAACGAAAAAATGAGATTATTGCAACAATTTGAAAATTTATGGACAAGCTATCAGAACAATCATAACAACTGGAAAACAAGCCAGGAAATACTAATAATAAACGAACAAGCCCTAGCGCTTATGCAATCGTCGGTATTAGGAAACGAAGCCACATTTGCAGATTGGGTATATCTGCAAGAAAAATATATTAATACCCGCTTAAACCAATTGTCTTTGGAAAATGAAATAAGGAAAAACATGGCAGAAATTCAGTTCATGCAATCATTTTAAAGGTTCAAAAAATATCTTATATCAAACAGATAAATATATAAAAATGAAAAAGATACAAATCAGTAAAAGAGAATTCATTATAGCCGCATTGGCTCTATTGATAGGAATAATTATAAGTGCAATTCCAGGCCGAAACAATAATTATAAGGATAAAACGGAGGAACATGCGCATCTAAACGAAGCAAGTATCTGGACATGCTCCATGCATCCACAGATAAGACTTGAAAAAGAAGGTGATTGCCCTATTTGCGGAATGGATTTAATTGCCATCAGCGAAAACACACAAAAAACTTCGCCCAATGCATTATCTATCAGCGAAGAAGCCAAAGCCTTGCTCAATCTGCAAACCTATAAAATGAGCTACCGTTTGCCCATATCAGAAATTGAGCTCACTGGCAAAATTGAAACAAATTCATCAAAGAATTACCATCTAAGCGCCAATTACAGCGGTAGAATAGAAGAATTATATGCCAACTATGCCGGGAAAACGATAAAAAAAGGCGAAAAAATAGCACTCATCTATTCGCCCGAATTAATAGAAGCCCAACAGGAATTGTTCGAAGCAGCCAAACTAAAAACGAGCCATAGTGCATTCTATCAGTCTGTAGTCTCAAAGCTTATGCTTTGGGGGCTCAGTGCATCACAAATTGAAAATATGCAAAAAAGCGGAAAACTAAATCCGCGATTCGAATTGCTCTCTCCTACTTCGGGGACAATCGAAAATCTGGCCATTAATGCTGGAAACTATATCAACAAAGGACAAATGTTGATGAGCATTGCCGATTTATCGACAGTTTGGCTGCATTTAGATGCTTACGAAAACGATTTGCCGTATCTGCAAATTAACCAGGAGGTAGATTTTTCCATAAAAGCTTTTTCGGGTACCCAATTTTCCGGAAAAGTAAGCTTTATTGAGCCCTTTGTAAACTCAAAAAATCGAACGAGTATTGTAAGAATCGAGGTAAAAAATGCGCAATTTCAACTCAAACCAGGAATGGTGGTTTCGGCCAGGCTTCAGCATCAAAATAAGAGCGAATTGCAACTTATGCTGCCCAAATCGGCGCTATTATTCGCCGGTAATAGATATGTTGTGTATGTAAAAGATACCAAAGCTGAAGGTTTGGCTTTCTTATACCGCGAAATAATTCCGGGAGCAGAAAATAGCCAATTTGTGTGGGTAAAGGAAGGCCTGAAAGAAGGCGAAGAAGTATTGATAAACAGCGTTTTTAAGGTGGATGCTGCCGCCCAATTGGCCGGATTGCCAAGCTTGATGAATCCACCACTTCGACATTCAGACCTGCAAAGTGATGCATCAAAATTTATGTTATCGCATTTGTCTCAAATTACATCCATTTATTTAGAATTACAAAACGCACTTTCGAAAGACTCCTTGCTTCTGGCCAATGCACTTAGCAATAAAATTCGAAATGTGATGCTAAAGCTAAATACCTTAAATTTACAAACCGAAGAAAGAATGTATTACGAAATAGTACTATCGGATATCGATAAAAAATTGAGTAACCCGGCACCAAAACAGAACATAATGGAGCTAAGAGAAGATTTTTACGAGATATCGGAATTAATCATCAAACTGAATTATCGCTATAAACAAAACGAAATCCCGCTGTATTTGGCATATTGTCCTATGGCCAATAATTCGGCAGGAGCATATTGGCTTAGCCGCGATAAAATAATAGCAAATCCATATTTTGGAAAATCAATGTTGCGATGTGGCGAAGTACGCGATAGTTTGCCAATTTATTAGCGTATAAACTAAAAAATACCTTGAGATTGCATTCATCAGGCAATCTCAAGGTATTTATCGCATGGGCATTTTTTTGTCTTTTCTTATGTATAGTTGCATATCCTTGCGCAATATCAGATTAAAAGCGGAAAATTCATCGTACAAACTAATTTTTCTTTTTGGAAGCTTTTGCTCCAGGCAAAAAAGCCCTTTCTATTAGCTAAAAAATATCTAATTTAGCACATCAAGAAAAACAAAGCACATGAGAGTTTTTAGCATCCTTTTTCTATTATTGCAAGTACAATTTACTTATAGTCAGGCATATATTACTGATGTTTTAATCAGTGATAATCAGAGTGGTCAGCCAATTGCCAATCAGAGTCTAAAAAGCACCTGGGCTGCCATATCTGCATCCAACGAGCAGGGCATTTGCCGCCTGAGCTTTATTCTCAATCCCCACGATAAATTTTTACCTATCGACTACCGGATATCAGAATATTATCCGGCATCGTTTAAGCTACTGTACCTGCCGGTAAGTCATAATCCGGCGTATCCATACATGCTGCCCTTGGTACAACAATCCATGCGCGAAAAAGACTATTTGCAGCTTTATTCGAAACTAGAGGCGCCTTTACTTGAAATACACAAAAAAAATAGTGAAGAATTTAAAGCCCGTGCTTTTTTCTTTGCGGCGCAAATCACCACAAATCAATTACTCGAAATGCAGTATCAAAACAAATTCAGGCCAGTGCAATTAGCAATTAATCAATTAAAAAACGGCACATTGAGCACAGCAGTTCAGCAATTAGATACGGCAAAAATCAACGAATACAAAGATGAATTGAATTACGAGAAGCAGCAACTCAATATTTATGCACCTGATTATGCCTATAGCTTAATACAAATTGAACAAAAACAAGCACAAGCCACCGAAGCGCTAAAATTGCGCAATTTGCTGCTATGGCTCGATAATAAGCCAACAAGCGATTCGGGCATGTTTATATTGACCCACACATTATTAAACAAAACTGCCGAAGATGCTGAAAATCTATATCAACGCCAAAATTCAGTAGAAACAAACCCTATTTTCCAGATAGAACAAAAATTAGCACTGGCATTTATGTATACCGACAACAATATGCCAGAAAAAGCCTGGCAAGTAGTGTCGGATATAAAAAGTAGCTATTTTGCCGACGAAGAAATTCTACAAGATTTTCCATATCGCATGCAAACAGATTTTATGCTCGATTTTCTTAAATTCCAACTCAATGCCACAGATTTTGATTTAGAAAAATTTACGCAAAGCCTACAAAACTACAATTTAAAACAATTACCAGATATTGAATGGCTTGCACTTATATCTAGTCAAAACAAGAATAGTTTACAAAATACACCTAAAATAAATCACACCGAGTTAATAAAAATAATGGTGGATCAGCGCTTTTTGTACGATACCGTAATGCTGCACTATCTAAACTACAATTTTAAGGATGCTACTTTACTGCTAGAGAGCAATTGGAACCAGATTCTCCAATTAAATCTGCCCAACAAATGGAAATCAAACTACCTAACAAGCAACATCATACTGCAATTTATAACCCACGAATTGGCCGAAAGCAATGCAAATTTTATAAAAAAACTTGAGCAATATAAACTTCAGCTAACGGCCGCCAAAAACCCGGAATTGACAGCCATTCTGCAATTTTTGAAAGATTATTCGCAGCAAAATTTTACAGTTCTGCAAAACCAAACCATTGCTCTGCCCATGGTGCAATTTTTGCAAAGTTTGGCCGCAAAAAATCCAAATATAAACGTATTATCAGCAGAAAAATCAATACTCATAAAAAACTGGGCATGCATACAAAGCTCTGTTCTCAATATCCAGGCAGAATTAAATTATAGCCCAAATTCATGCGAAATAAAAGAATTCAGCCAACAATATCCTTGTTTGAACAGTTCGAAAGAGTTATTTCTTAAAGAAAATCCCTGGTTTAGCTTATATTTCGACAAGATAAATCTACAGTTTTTAAATTGCCTTCTGAATGAACAAAATTACCCTTCGGCCCTAAGTCTGATTGAAGAAAACTACCAAAAGTTATTGGCAGACACAGCACGCCCAATAGTTCAAAGACAAAAGTATTTGTATAGCTATCAACTTAAACAAGGCATTATTTTTGCCAAACTCGAGCAAAAAGAACTTGCGCTGCAAACCCTAAAATCAATTCCCGAAGCAGCACTCACCGGGCTCCCCCAAAATGAAGCAGCCGAATGGTATCTGAATATGGGAAATATAGAACTCTCCATGCAAAACAACACCGAGGCACTAAAATTTTTGAGCAAAGCATCCAGCTTGGAAAAAAACCTTACAAATAGTCAGATTATTCAATTAATAAACAATAAATCAGACATATATATTGCACAAAAAAATATAGCACAAGCATCTATTGAACTTCAAAGCGGAGCAAAAAAAAACATTTCGGAAACAGATAAAATATTGCTGCAAATAAAACTTGGCAAATTACAAACAGAGCAAAATCTTTTGCCCCAAGCCATTATTACGCTTAAAAATGCAGAAAAAAATAATGATTTTGAAAATCTTGAAGATACCGAAAAGCTAAAACTTTACCTATTAAAAAGCATTATCAACCAAAAACAATTAAAATACAGTGCTGCCTTACAAGAGAGCGACTCCGTTTTGCAAGCCTTCGAAACTTCATTTTCGCCCGAAGCACTAGAAATAAAATCTCAAATCAACTTTCTAAGGTCCCAAATATTCAAAGCAAAAAATCAATTCGAGAACAGCCTTTTGGCGTTGAATCAATGTTTACAAAGCAGAAAACAAGCTTACGAACAAATGCCGGGAGAATACGAATTGCAGTTGGCATGGCCTTATCTGGAAATAGCAGAACTGGCTTATAGCGAGATGCAAAAAAATAAAACCAAAGAGATGCATCAGTTGGGAGAAGAAAACGCAGGACTTGCCGTTTCTATCCTAAAGAAATACACCCATTATGCGAATGCCAAAAACGCACTGCAAAGAGCCCTGTTTCTAAAGAATTATTATGAAAATATTTTCTGGTAAATGAGCTAAATCATTAAATAAACATCCGTATATCCCTAATTTAGACGGCGGTTTGGAAATAAAAGCCAATATTTTATTAGCTTTGCAAATTCAAAATGCAAGAGAAGGAGATTTATCATGACCATAGAAGAATTAATAAAAAAATACAACGTTCCGGTGCCGCGCTACACAAGCTATCCCACTGTTCCCATGTGGGATACAGTAGATATTAGCAGCGCACAATGGCTACAAGCCGTGAACAAATGTTTCGACGAAACCAACGCTAACAAAGGAATAAGCCTATATATTCATTTACCATTTTGCGAGTCGCACTGCACCTATTGTGCATGTAATAAGCAAATTACGCGCGACCACACCGTAGAAGACCCTTACATAAGCAGTGTGCTACGGGAATGGCAAATTTATTTAAATAGCTTTAAAACAAAGCCCATTATACGCGAATTGCATCTTGGCGGCGGCACACCCACTTTTTTCAGTCCCGAAAATCTGAGCCTTTTAATTTCGGGAATCCTGAAAACTGCCGATTTGCATCCCGATCATGAATTTAGTTTCGAAGGCCACCCAAACAATACTACATTTAATCATTTAAAAACGCTCTACGATTTGGGTTTTAGACGAGTAAGCTATGGAGTGCAGGATTTAGATATCAAAGTGCAAACCGTAATAAACCGTATTCAACCATTCGAAAACGTGCAACGTGCCACTTTAGATGCCCGCAAAATTGGATATACGTCGGTAAACTTCGATTTGGTTTACGGCTTGCCTTTGCAAACACTCCAAAGTATTGAATTTACCATTGATAAAATTGCAGAACTCAAACCCGACAGAATAGCTTTTTACAGCTATGCTCATGTGCCCTGGGCCAAAACCGGACAAAGAAAATTCTCAGAAAAAGATTTGCCTTCGGACGCTGAAAAAAGAGCGTTATACGAATTAGGCAAACAAAAATTGATGGCTCTTGGCCTTGCCGATATCGGTATGGACCATTTTGCACTGCCGGGCGACGAAATGTTTGCTGCACACAAAGCAGAAAGGCTGCACCGCAATTTTATGGGCTATACCACTTCGCAATCTGAGCTGCTGCTGGGTTTAGGCACCTCATCCATTAGCGATGCCAAATATGCTTATGCACAGAATCTAAAAGAAACATCTCTCTATCAGGCACAAATAAAAACCAACGATTTAGCCGTTTTCAAAGGCCATATTCAAACCGAAGAAGACCGTATTTTGCGAAAAGTTATTTTGGATATTGCCTGCAACGGAAAACTCCAATTAAGCGAGCAAGTGAGAAAAACCTTACCTCCAAATGCCTTCTTGGTTTGGAAGGAAATGGAAAAAGAAGGAATTGTAGAACTAAGCGAAACATACCTAAAACTAAGCCCAGAATTGGGCAAAATGTTTTTGAGAAATGTTTGTTCGGTGGCCGATAAAAAATTATTCGGGCATGCCGGTGTAAATGAAAAAAATATGTTTAGTAAATCAATATAAAATGTCTGAAATTCAAGAGATAGTAATAATTGGCGGAGGGATTTCGGGTTTATCAACACTGGCATTTCTCAATAAATTCGGGAAAAAGGCCATTTTACTCGAAAAACAGCTAGAGCCGGGAGGCGTTATGCGAAGCAAAAAAACTGCTGATCATATTTTGGATTTTGGCTCCAACTCGGCGATTGAAAAAAATTTGGCAGTAAGAGAGTTGATAGAGTTTCTTGAATTAGAAAACGAAGTAATGTATGCCAGCCGGGCTTCATCGAAACGTTATATACTAAAAAACAATAAATTACAAGGTTTAAAAGGCCCCATTTCTATTGCTTTTGGTGGTTTATTCAGTTGGAAAGCCAAATTCAGGGTAATCAAAGAAATCTGGATTGCGCCACGCATGAGTCAGGAAGACGAATCGGTGGCCAGTTTTGTAGAACGACGCCTTGGGCGGGAGATTGTAGACTATGTATTTAGTCCGATAATCTCCGGAATTTATGCCGGTAGACCCGAAGAAATTAGCATGAAAGCCAATTACCCAAAAATGACTGCCTTAGAACAAAACTACGGCTCCATAATAAAAGGTGCTTTTGGAAAAATGCGCGAATCAATGAAAAACAAAGCCCCGAAAGAACCAAAACCTTCGAAAAATATTTTTTCGTTTAAAAATGGGATGCAGCAATTTGCCCAAAGTATTGCCAACAAATACAAGGAGCAAATCTATTTTGGGGCGGAAGTGCAAAAAGTAGAAAAATATCACAATAATTATTTAATTACCTATCGCACAAACAACGAAACTAAAACCATTACAAGTAAATACATAATCTCAGCCGCTCAGGCTTTTGTGGCAAAAGATTATTTTTCGCCCTTATCGCAAAAACTTTCGCTGGCGCTGGATAAAATTTATTACCCTCCGGTGGCCATTCTTAATTTAATTTTCAACAGAAGCGATATAAAACAAAAGTTAGATAGTTTTGGCTTTTTGATACCCGAGAAGGAAAGAAAAAAATTTTTGGGTGCAATCTGGAGTTCAGTAGTATTTCCTAACCGTACAAGCACCGATAAGGCTGCCTTTACACTATTTGTGGGCGGTACTGTAAATAAATCTTTTGTAAACAATCTCGAAGATAGTTTGGCCATTGCAAAAGCCGAATTTATGCAAATAATGGGAATTTCGGCTCAACCCTTGGTAGAAAATCACAAACTTTGGGAGAAAGCTATTCCCCAGTATAATTTGGAATATCCGCCCATTTTTGATGCCATTCAGGAATTCGAAAAAGAGCATCCGCAGATTATCATCTCCGGAAATTATTACAAAGGTTTTGCTACCGGCGATTGCATTCAAAATGCAAAAGATAATGCATTAAAATTAAGTAAGTTACAGTAATTATATCGCTAAAATATTAGTTTAAAAAAGGTTTCCGAATTATATTAGAGACCTTTTTTTTGTATGATATTTAGGCTAATTTTAAGCCAAAAATAATATGGCGCAAGAAATAGAACGAAAATTTTTGGTACAGGGAAATTATAAGGCATTTTCAAAGAAATCAACGCGAATAACGCAAGGCTACTTATCTTCAGTTCCGGAAAGAACGGTGCGGGTAAGAATTAAGGGAGACAAAGGATTTATCACCATCAAGGGAATTGGCAATGCATCGGGAGCAAGCCGCTACGAATGGGAAAAAGAAATACCGGTGAGCGAAGTGGATGAATTGCTCAAAATATGCGAACCGGGGGTAATCGACAAAACCAGATATTTGGTAGAAGCCGGAGCTCATACTTTTGAAGTTGACGAATTTTACGGCGATAATGATGGTTTGGTTGTAGCAGAAATAGAGCTTTCGTCTGAAGACGAAACATTTGAAAAACCACAATGGCTTGGTCAAGAAGTAACCGGAGATGCCAAATATTACAATTCTAACCTGATGAAAAATCCTTTTAAAAATTGGTGAAGAAACAGGAATTAACAAAATAATTATCTTAGCCCAACTTTTAAGATATGTTTGCAATAATTCTCACAATCTATACCAAATATATTGATTTCGGAACATTATTATCTTTTTCATAAATGGCTGAAAAAAAAAGGCAATATCAATTAATGGAGAAATATATTGGTGAAATCCCAATTCAGATAAACAAAAAAGTAACTTACCCCATTTTACGTTTACAATAATTGCTTTACAAAATTTGCGTAATAGTTTTTAGTTTAAATAGGGGCTGCTGAAATAACGCTAATAATAAGTTCCTTAGGACATTACTTCTATAGATTATCATTTCGAGTGCAAGCTTTTTAAAGCAGAACTCGCGAAAACCTTATACTTATATAG